>JABEVH010000226.1 GCA_013043915.1 Pseudomonadales bacterium | reverse complement strand
TCTTGAAGTTGCTTAAGTTCAGTAGGCGATGTTGGTAAACTGGATAACAGCAGTTCTTCAAAGCTGGCATGAGGGTCCTTTTTAAGGATGTCAGCTAAATAGGGAACAGTTTCTTCGTAATGACCCAAGTGCCATAAACTGGAAGCCAAGCTGCTTTCTGAATCCAGATTATGCGGTTGGAGGGCATACCATTGACGAGAAATATCCAGAGCACTTTGCGGTTGCTGTGTAAGTGTGGCTAATCGCGCAGCGCGTTCAAGAATGCCTGGGTCATTCGTGGTTTGAGCCTGGTGTACATAATAAGGCAGTGCTAAATCAGGGCGTCCTGCATCAATAGACTTCTCTGCCGTGATAAGGTCGATCAAGGTCGATGCGGGCATCGGTCGTTCAGGTGGAAGGGGCGGTGAGGCAGGAAGCAGGGGTGAGGCTGTGACATTTTTAGCAGGCACCGGATAGGCAACACAGCCTGAAAGGATCACCGTCAGGACCAGTAAATACATTAAGCGGAGAATAGTAGGCATTGGGCTATATAGGGTCATAATTGCTCAGTGTAGCAAGTCTTGGCCGGTTGTCCTAGTCATGATCGGTGGTCACTGTGTCAACATCGGGTAATCTGAGGGTTTAACAGCTGATGATGTAGTCCTTGATTGTTTTTCCGTCGATGATGGCGCAAAATTCGCCTCTAATTTATCTAACGTTCTGGAGCTGTCTTGCGTATGGGGCTATGGGCCTGGGGCGTCAATCACAAGACTGCAGCTGTAGAGCTCAGGGAAAAGCTGGCTTGGCCTGCTGATGATAGAGTCAGCGTGTTGCGAGATGCGCAGGCGCGTATGGCTTTGCCTGAAGTCGCCATACTCTCTACATGTAACCGTACCGAGATCTATGGGCATGGCCACGTAGATTTGGCTACGCTTATGCGGTGGTTGGCCACGGAACGGCAGTTGTCTGAGCAGGAATTGGCCCATGCTATCTATCAGTGGCAGGATGATGATGCCTTGCGACATATGATGAGGGTGGCTTCAGGGCTGGATTCTATGGTGCTGGGAGAGCCGCAAATTCTGGGTCAGATGAAGCTGGCTTACCAGGAAGCGCAGACAGCCGGAACTTTGGGACATGCCTTGGATCAAACCTTTCAGCAAGTTTTTGCTTGCGCTAAGCAGGTGCGTAGCGAAACCGCTATCGGATTAAATCCAGTATCAGTGGGCTATGCCGCTGTCAGTTTGGCGCGACAAATTTTTACCCGCCTAGAGGATAGTACCGCTTTACTGGTAGGGGCGGGTGAGACCATTGATCTCGTTGCCAAGCATCTGCGAGAACAAGGTGTTCGTCAGATTATTATCGCCAACCGAACGCTAAGTCGAGCGGAAAGCCTGGCCGCTGACTTGGGAGCTCGTGCCATCACCCTGACGGATATTCCCACAGCCCTGGTGGAAGCTGATCTTCTCGTGACATCGACGGCCAGTCCCCTGCCCTTAATAGGTAAGGGTATGGTAGAGCGTGCGCTGCATGCGCGTCGTCATCGTCCCATGCTGATGATCGATATTGCGGTACCGCGTGATATTGAAGCTGAAGTGGCTGAGCTCGATGATGTTTTTTTATATACGGTGGATGATTTGGAACATGTCATTGCGGATAACCGCAAGGCACGTGAAGCAGCCGCTCAGGCCGCTGAAAAAATAGTTCAGGCCCGCGCTACTGATTATGTAAGACAGCAGCGGGAGCTGGATGCAGTTTCGACCATCCGGG
Organism: Pseudomonadales bacterium; assembly: GCA_013043915.1. GTDB lineage: Bacteria > Pseudomonadota > Gammaproteobacteria > Pseudomonadales > Moraxellaceae > JABEVH01. The sequence continues at coordinate 1,025 of JABEVH010000226.1, read as the reverse complement.
CTTTACGTGAACAGGTGGAGGCTTGGCGGATGCAGGAGTTAGCTCGGGCTAAACATCAAATTGAACAGGGAGCAGATGTTATTCAGGTACTTGAGCGTATGTCGCGCGCGTTGACCAATAAAATGTTGCATCATCCTAGTGTTGTGATGCGGTCTTGGGCTGCTTCCGGTCATACGGACTACCTGCAATTGGGGGCCAATCTTCTGGGGCTGGAAAATATACCGGGGGATAGGGAGTGATCAAGCCTTCTTTGTTGGAAAAATTGCAGCGCTTAGTGGAACGGCAGGAGGAGGTTCATGCCTTGCTGGCAGAACCAACGGTGATAGCGCAGCAAGATCAGTACCGTAAGCTAAGCCGAGAAGACGCTGAACTGGAGCCGGTGGTGGAAGCCTGGTGCCACTGGCAGGCAGCTGTGCAGGCACGTTCCGAGGCACAGGCACTGGTAGCGGATAAAGACTTCAGGGATATGGCTGAGCAGGAATTGGCAGAACTTGATCGTCGTTTACCTGAGATGGAAGCTACGCTGATGGCGCGGATGTTGCCGCGTGACCCGCGAGATGAATCTAGCGTCTATCTGGAAGTAAGGGCAGGAACGGGTGGAGATGAGGCAGCCTTGTTTGCCGGTGATCTTTTTCGGATGTATGTGCGCTATGCCGAGCGCATGGGGTGGCAGGTAGAGGTTGTCTCTGCCAGTGACGGTGAACATGGTGGTTTTAAGGAAGTCATCGCAGAACTGCGAGGTCGCTCGATCTTTGGTCGATTGAAATTTGAATCCGGTGTGCATCGCGTGCAGCGTGTACCTGAAACTGAAGCGCAGGGACGAGTTCACACCAGTGCATGTACGGTAGCCATCCTGCCGGTCAGTGAAGAAATTACGCAGGTTGACATCAATCCCGCTGATTTGCGTGTTGATACCTACCGATCCAGCGGAGCGGGTGGACAGCATGTCAACAAAACAGACTCTGCGATACGTATTACCCATTTGCCGACGGGGACGGTAGTTGAGTGTCAGGATGAGCGTTCCC
>JABEVH010000225.1 GCA_013043915.1 Pseudomonadales bacterium | reverse complement strand
GACCTATGTAGGTTTAGTCGAAAAGCAAGGCGGGCAGCGTGGGCCCTGGAGAAGATCTTGATTAAATTCACGGTACATTATTTCGCCAGTTATCGTGAGCGTCTGAGCCTTAGTACCGAGCAGTTGGCTTGGGCTGGGGCAGAGGCCAACCTGGGTGAGGTACGTGCGTTCCTGCAGGCTCGTGGCGGCGCATGGGCTGAGGTCATGTCTAGTTCAGGGATGCTGATGTCTTTAAATCAGAGTCTTGCTTCTGTGACGGCGGTTGTAAGCGATGGGGATGAAGTGGCATTTTTTCCACCGGTGACGGGAGGCTAGGGTGGCGAAGGTATGGGTTACCGAGGAGGTTATCGATACCGCGATGGAAGCCGCTCTCTTTGAAACGGCTCAGGATGATGCCTCAGGTGCTATCGTAACCTTCAGTGGCCGTGTACGTGTCGATGCCGCTTGTCCAACACTGAAGAGCCTGTATCTGGAACATTACCCGGGTATGACTGAACGGGTGATAGAGCAGCATGTGCAGCAGGCGTATGAGCGTTTTGGTTTGCTTGATGCTAACGTGATACATCGTGTGGGTTATCTGCGGCCGGGTGAGGTCATTGTTTGGGTGGCAGTTGCCGCTATGCACAGACAGGCAAGTTTTGATGGGTGCAACTACCTTATGGATTTTTTGAAGACCGAAGCACCTTTTTGGAAGAAGGAAATCGCCGCTGACCGTGAGTCTTGGGTTGATGCGAAGGGCTCAGATCATCAGGCCAAGATGCGCTGGGCAGGGCTAGGTCGCACCACTGCCCGGGTGCCAGACCCTCCAGAGTAAAAGGGCCTATGGCATAGCGGATCAAGCGTAGGGTAGGCAATCCTACCGCCGCCGTCATGCGGCGGACCTGACGATTCCTGCCTTCATGCAGCGTGATACGTAGCCATTGTGTCGGAATGCTGGCGCGATAACGCACCGGTGGCTGCCTCAGCCATAATCCCTTAGGTTCATCAATGATCTCGGCACCGGCGGGCAAAGTCCAGCCATCCTTAAGCAAGACCCCGTTGTGCAAAGACTCTAGCGCCGCAGGGTCAGCTTTATTTTCGACCTGGACCCAGTAGACCTTGGCCCATTTATCCTGTCCAGGTTGGGAAATCCTGGCTTGCCAGCGACCGTTGTCGGTCAGCAGTAGTAAACCTTCGGAGTCATAATCTAGCCGTCCTGCGGGCACAACATGAGGAACATCAAGATAGTCCTTCAGGGTGGATTTGCCATCAAGCGGAGAAAATTGGCTCAAGACATGAAAGGGTTTGTTCAAGGCCAGTAGACGACTCAAGGTATTACCTCACTAAAAGCAGGTGAATTATGACCATGGAACAAATTTCACCTTTCAAGCATCAGCCTGCCAGCAAAAAATACATAAAACAAGGCTATACTATGTGCGCTTAACTCGTCAAAAACGCCAATCAAGGGAGTACCACTCTGATGGGATACCAAAAGATCAAGGTGCCGGCTGATGGTGACAAAATCACTGTAAATGCCGACCTGTCCCTCAATGTTTCAAATTTTCCCATTATTCCTTACATCGAGGGCGATGGTATCGGTGTCGATATCTCGCCAGTCATGATCAAGGTGGTGGATGCCGCTATCCAGAAGGCCTACCGTAGTCAACGCGCCATTTCCTGGATGGAAGTCTACTGTGGGGAAAAAGCGACCCGTGTTTACGGGCCGGATGTCTGGATGCCTGAAGAAACCCTGGAAGCTCTGCGTGAGTATGTGGTCAGTATCAAAGGCCCCTTGACCACCCCCGTGGGTGGTGGCATGCGTTCCTTGAACGTTGCCTTGCGTCAGGAACTGGACCTCTATGTCTGCATGCGACCGGTACGCTGGTTCGATGGTGTGCCTAGCCCGGTACACCATCCTGAATTGACCGACATGGTGATATTTCGTGAAAATTCCGAAGATATCTATGCTGGTATCGAGTGGAAAGCGGATAGCCCTGAAGCGCTGAAAATCATTAAATTCCTGCGCGAAGAAATGGGTGTGACCAAGATCCGCTTTACCGAGAACTGTGGTATTGGCATCAAGCCTGTATCTAAGGAAGGAACACAGCGTCTCGTACGCAAAGCTATCCAGTACGCGATCGATAATGACAAGCCGTCAGTGACTTTGGTGCACAAAGGCAACATCATGAAGTACACCGAGGGTGCTTTCCGTGACTGGGGCTATGAATTGGCGAAGGAACGTTATGGCGCTGAGCTGATGGATGGTGGTCCCTGGATGTCTTTCAAGAACCCCAAGAGCGGAAAGACCATCATCGTCAAGGATGTAATTGCTGATGCCTTTTTGCAGCAAATCCTGATGCGGCCAGCTGATTATTCCGTGATTGCTACGTTGAACTTAAACGGTGATTACATCTCTGATGCCTTGGCAGCAGAAGTGGGCGGCATAGGTATTGCCCCGGGTGCCAATATTGGCGGTTCGGTTGCCATGTTTGAAGCTACTCATGGCACAGCACCTAAGTATGCCGGGCTCGACAAGGTCAATCCGGGGTCCATCATCCTCTCGGCTGAGATGATGTTGCGTCACATGGGCTGGCCTGAAGCAGCTGACCTGATCGTTAAGGGCGTAGAAGGCGCCATCGAAGCCAAAACGGTGACGTATGACTTCGAGCGTCTGATGCCTGATGCTACCTTGCTCCGCTGCTCAGAGTTTGGTGATGCCATCATCAAACATATGGGTTAAGCGGTCAAGCCGTAGCTTCATGCTGTCGATGAACCTGTGCTGCTACTTTGCAGCGCAGGTTGATGGCATGTAAGCCATGGTCACGGACAACTTCATCAAATTCAACCGCTTGCCCGGCTTTTAGGCTGCGGTAGCCATCCATCTGTATGTATGAGTAGTGGACAAACAGGTCATCATCGCGCCCCTCTGCACGAACAAACCCGTATCCCTTGGTATTGTTGAACCACTTGACGGTACCGTTGGTCATGTTACATCCTCCTTGAATGGTTGGTTTAAACGGCCTCCTGACCGGGAGTTGCCGATAGTGTACATTTCTGTGACATCTGTCACTTTGTTGTAATTTTCGACAGTTTGCGAAGATCTTGCATTGTAATCAGGCTGTCAAGTCCCAAAATAGATTAAAGGTGCGGTGCATGTGTGTGGGCCAGTCCGCGTTAATTTCAATTTTGCTACAAAACTGTTGCCATGTGGCCATGAGAAAATCTTCAAGTCTTGAACTAGTATGTCAAGGAGGGGAACAGGAAGATCCCTGGCATGAGGAGGGGGTGGCTGTTGAAAAAAGTTTACCTCAGTTAGCCCCGCCTCCCATGTATAAGGTTGTTTTGTTGAACGATGACTATACGCCCATGGAGTTTGTCGTCGAGGTACTTGAATCTTTTTTTGGTCTGCAGCGTGAGCAAGCTACGCGTATCATGTTGCTGATCCACCAGCAAGGGAGGGCCGCTGTGGGGTGTTATACCCGGGATGTTGCAGAAACCAAAGCTATGCAGGTCATTGAATTTGCCCAGCAGAACCAGCACCCGTTATTGTGCCAGGTCGAGCAGGCTTGAGAGAGGTAGGCAATCATGCTGAGCAAGGATCTAGAAGTCACTCTGAATTTTGCGTTCCGCGATGCTCGTGCCAAGCGACATGAGTTCATGACCGTGGAACATTTGCTGCTGGCTTTGCTGGATAATGAATCAGCCATGCGTGTTTTGAAAGCCTGTGGGGCGGATGTTAGCGCCTTGCGTCGTGATCTGATGCATTTCATCGACGAAACCACACCGTTGATTGCAACGCATGATTCATCTAAGGATACGCAGCCTACGTTAGGTTTTCAGCGCGTTTTGCAACGTGCGGTGTTTCATGTGCAGTCCTCGGGCAAGAAAGAAGTCAATGGTGCCAATGTGCTGGTTGCCATTTTCTCTGAGCAGGAGTCACAGGCTGTATTCTTTCTTAAGCATCAGGCAATCACGCGCATTGATGTGGTCAATTACATTTCCCATGGCATTGCCAAGGTGAACGACCCAGGTCAACAGGATCAGCAAGAATCCAGTGATGAGGAATCGGCCAGTGAAACGCCGTCCAACAGTCCTCTGGATGCCTACACCACGAATTTAAATGAGCAGGCCAAGGCCGGTTGTATCGATCCTCTGGTAGGTCGGGATGAAGAAATTGAGCGGGCTATTCAGGTTTTATGCCGTCGCCGCAAAAATAATCCCCTCTTGGTCGGTGAGCCCGGTGTCGGTAAAACAGCGATTGCTGAAGGTCTGGCGTGGCTGATCATCGAAGGAAGAGTTCCTGAAGCTATCTCGGGCTCTACGGTCTATGCTCTGGATTTGGGAGCTTTGCTGGCGGGTACTAAATACCGAGGCGATTTTGAAAAACGGCTCAAGTCATTGTTGGCTGAGCTGCGTAAACAGGAGGGTGCTATCCTGTTTATCGATGAAATTCATACGATCATTGGTGCTGGGGCCGCTTCAGGTGGAGTCATGGATGCTTCCAATCTGATCAAACCAATGCTGGCTTCAGGGTCGCTTAAATGTATGGGTTCGACAACCTATCAGGAGTACCGCGGTATTTTTGAGAAAGATAGAGCTCTGGCGCGTCGTTTCCAGAAAATTGATGTCAAAGAGCCCAGTGTTGAAGAGACTTACCAGATACTCAAAGGGCTCAAATCGCGCTTTGAGGAGCACCACGGTGTGCGTTATGCCGATAAAGCATTGCAGGTGGCCGCTGAACTGGCTGAACGCTATATCAATGAGCGTTTTTTGCCTGATAAAGCTATTGACGTCATCGATGAGGCTGGAGCCTTTCAGCGTTTGCAGGTTCCCAGCAAGCGTAAGAAAATAATCGGTGTCACTGAAATTGAAGATATCGTGGCCAAAATTGCAAGGATTCCTCCTAAATCGGTATCGGTTAATGATAAGGAAGCGCTACGCAATCTTGAACGTGATCTGAAAATGACGGTATTTGGACAGGATAAGGCTATTGATGTGCTGGCTTCAGCCATCAAGTTATCCCGTGCGGGGCTCAAGGCACCTGAAAAGCCGATAGGGTGCTTTTTGTTCGCAGGCCCTACCGGTGTGGGCAAAACCGAGGTCACGCGTCAGCTGGCTAAATCCTTAGGGATAGAGCTGCTTCGTTTTGATATGTCGGAATATATGGAGCGCCATACCGTCTCGCGTCTGATTGGTGCGCCCCCTGGTTATGTTGGCTATGATCAGGGTGGATTACTGACTGAAGCCGTGAGTAAACATCCGCATTGTGTCCTGTTGCTTGATGAAATTGAAAAAGCTCATCCTGATGTCTATAACCTGCTTTTACAGGTGATGGATCATGGCGCCTTGACGGATAATAATGGTCGAAAATCTGATTTTCGTAACGTTATCCTGGTGATGACGACCAATGCGGGAGCTGAGGCGATGAGCCACGCCTCGATTGGTTTTGCTGCTCAGGATAACTCAACGGATGCCATGGAGACCCTGCGCAAGATATTTTCGCCGGAGTTCCGCAACCGTCTCGATTCGATCATCCAGTTTGAATCGCTGAATCAAAAAATTATCGAGAATGTGGTGGATAAGTTCCTGGTGGAGTTACAGGCGCAGCTTGATGACAAGCATGTACTGATTGAAGTCGATCAGGAAGCGCGTACATGGTTGGCTGTGCATGGCTATGACAAGACCATGGGAGCTAGGCCTATGGCCAGATTGATTCAGGAGGAGTTGAAAAAGGTTCTCGCTGAAAAGATACTTTTTGGCGAACTCGCTGATCGCGGAGGTCGCGTGCATGTTACGGTAGAGGGTGATCATTTACACCTTGATGTTGAAGAAACAGAAACCGCTTGAGGTTTTCTGCAGGAGGGGCGGCCACGCCCCCTCCCTGCGAAGGAAACAGTCTATTGAGACGGAAACGCTCAAGTGGGGTGGTCAGCGGACGCGGTAAGTGATACGTCCCTTGGTCACGTCATAGGGTGTCATTTCCACTTTAACCTGATCCCCGGTCAGAATGCGAATATAGTGCTTACGCATCTTGCCTGATATGTGAGCGGTCACGACATGGCCGTTTTCTAGTTGAACACGGAACATGGTGTTAGGTAGTGTCTCGATGACAGTGCCGTCGAGTTCTAGGGTATCTTCTTTGGACATTAAGTCCTGACCTCCGGAAGCCATTTTGCAAGAGGCGGTGATTGTGCATCAAAAATGCTCTGGGGCAAAGGGGGCATCACGAAAAGAATGATATTACTTAGCCATTAGCCATTCATCATGTATCAGCATCTCCATCGGCCGGAATACTGATTTGTAACGCATCTTGGCAGATTGCTTTATCCAGTAGCCTAAATAAACAGCGTGGTGTTGCATACGACGGCATTCTTCGATTTGCCAGAGGATGGCGAACGTGCCCAGGCTTCGGGTTGCCTGTTGCGGTTCAAAAAAGGTATAGGTGGCTGACATGCCATGCGGTAACCAGTCGCAAACAGCGACAGCAACCAGCTGGCCATGAAGACGGAACTCGATAAAGCAGGTATCGCTCCATGCCGACTGGAGGAAAGATACAAACTGATCGACACTGGGCGGAAACATGTCTCCATCGGCATGGCGGTGACGGATGTAACGATCATAAAGATCATAACGTTCTTCGGTCAGTCCAGGCATGGTTGTTGTGATATCCAGGTCCTGATTCATAGCCCAGACACGTCTTTGTGAACGGTTGGGTTTAAAGCAGGCCACGGGAATACGTACAGGAATACATGCCTGGCAGGGTTGGCAATGGGGGCGGTAGACAAAGTTGCCGCTACGTCTGAAGCCTAAGTCACTGAGTTCACCGTACAGCGCAGCTGACATCGTCGACTGCGGATCGGCAAATAGCGTCGAGGCCTGGCGATTATCCAGGTAGCTGCAGGCATGTTCTGCCGTACTGTAAAATTTTAGTTCCCGCACTGAACTCATGTAGTCATCCTGAGTCAAAATCTAAACCCGCCCAAGATTAATCATAGCAGGTCATTTTGGGGTATTGGTGCACTCATGCATTAAGCTCTGACCAGTGGAGTTCTCCAGACCATGCCATGTCCAGAGGCTGTTGCATCGCAGTATGTACGTGCCGCAGAAATTCATGCCGGGGCAATAGGCTTCCCCCCAAGGATTGCAGGTGGGGATTAGGTAATTGGGTGTCGATGAGTTTACAGCCCGCTTGCTCTAGCCGGCGCACTAAGAACACTAAAGCTATTTTTGAAGCATTGGGTACACGGCTGAACATGGACTCCCCAAAGAACATACGCCCCAGACAAACGCCATAGATACCACCAACCAACTGACCCTGTTCATTGATGACTTCCAGGCTGTGTGCATAGCCAGCTGCGTGCAAGTCGATATAGGCCTGTTGCATGGCAGGGCTAATCCATGTTTCAGCTGTATACGCACGTGGTTGAGCACAAGCTCTTATAACATCAGCAAAATTGGAGTCCACGAACACGCGGTAACGGCTTTGGCGCAGTGTTTTACGTAAGGAGTGACTGATGCTAAGGTCCTTGGCCCATAAGACCCCACGTGGATCAGGAGACCACCAGAGCAAGGGGGCACCTTCACCAAACCAGGGAAACGTACCTTGCTGATAAGCATGCAATAGCCAGGGTACGGAGAGCTCACCACCCGCAGCCAGTAACCCGTTGGGGTCGTGCAAGGCATGGTGCGGTGAGGGGAATTCCTTTAGGGAATTCACCCAGGGCAAGACCGGTTTCATTCCAGATTATCGAGGTAGCGTTCCGCATCCAGAGCGGCCATGCAGCCTGATCCTGCCGAGGTAATGGCTTGACGGTAAACATGGTCAGCGACATCTCCGGCAGCAAAAACACCAGGCACGCTGGTCGCAGTCGCTTGACCATCCAGGCCACCCTTGACCACGACATATCCGTTACGCAGTTCCAGCTGATCCGCAAAAATATCAGTATTAGGTTTGTGCCCTATGGCGATAAATATGCCGGCCACATCGATACGGCACGTACTATCATCGACCGTTGAACGTAGCAGGGCTGCGTTAACGCCGCTGTCATCGCCAAGAACTTCTTCGAGGGCGTGGTTCCACAGTACACGGATGCGGCCTTCCTTCTCACGTTCAACAATATGATCCTGAAGTATTTTTTCTGATTTTAAGCGGTCACGACGATGAACCAGGGTGACATGTTCAGCGATATTGGACAGGTAAAGCG
>JABEVH010000013.1 GCA_013043915.1 Pseudomonadales bacterium | reverse complement strand
CCATTGTTGGCTCAGGGTTTGCTGCTGTGCTAAGCAGCTAGCGGCATCTTTGCATATCTTAATAAAAATCTGTCCTTGAAAGGGGGTTTGTGCTGAGGCGTGCATCAGCTTTTGCTGTAATAGATCAAGGTCGCTTTGGTTAAGATTGTAGATGAAGCCAGGTTGATCGGCTTGAACCAAGCTGGTTTGTAGTTTATGGGCGATGCCATAACAGGTGTTTTCATGCATCGGTGTTAAAAAAAGATGGGTAACATCGTCAAGACTTGAGCCTAAATCAATGCCTAAGGTTTCCCGAACAGGAAGAACCAGGTAGCCAGTCAGTACAAAACGTCCAGCCTGACCTTCAAAAGCGAGCGGGCATGCTGTTGAATCAAAATTATCATCGCGAACTTCAGGCAATAATCCATGAAAAAGAGTCTGCCAGCGAGCATCGCTTTGATTGAGCAGCATGTTATGGGCTGCCTGCCGAGCCAGGGCTTTGCGGTAGGGGCTATCGCTAGGATCACCGGCCACATGCGTAAAGCCTTGTTGCACGGCATAAGTGGTTTGGGATGCAGCCAATCCGGCATGATGGCAATCTTGTGTTTTATTCACGGTAGCACGTATGGCTGCATCACACTCAGCCGCTTTACTCTGTTTGATCAAGCAAGCCCTTTCCTGTTCGGCCAACACCTTAAGGTCAGCTAGGCAATCAGCCTGGCTGACGGAGATGGTCGTTGCTATGCAGAAACTCAAGATCCATGTGCGCATAATCATGAACTATCCTCCATGATGAACGGACGCAGAGCATAGCATTCCTAGGGTAAAACAGCATTAGCGAGGTATATCCACAGAGCCCATTCGTCGACGCAAAATGGCAGCTTTACGCAGTAAACGCCGATTTTGTCGATGAGCATCGAAGTAACGCGGGTTGGGAATGATAGCTGCCAGCCAAGCTGACTGTTTCGTGTTAAGTTGACGTGCATGCACATGAAAGTAATGTTCTGAAGCAGCCTCTGCTCCGTACACACCATCACCCCATTCGATGACATTAAGGTAAATCTCAAGAATTCGATGTTTGTGCATCAGGTGCTCGATCATCACGGTAATGGCCGACTCTTCTAATTTGCGCCAAGGTGTTCGTCGCCCGGAGAGAAACAGGTTTTTGGCCAATTGTTGGGAGATGGTTGAGCCGCCCGCAACGATTCTTTGTTTATGAAGGTCTTTTTCCCAAGCGGCCTGAATGCCCTCCCAGTCAAACCCGTCATGTTCAAGGAAGCGTGCATCTTCGGCCGCTATCACCGCCGCTTTTAACTGGGGTGAAATTTGTCCATAGGCCACCCAGGTGTGATCGAGTTCGGCTTCAGGGTCTTGTTGTTGCAAACGGTGCAGTCCTTCCCGCATAAAGGCGCTATCTGAAGGATTGTGATGACGCCACCACAACACATGCCCTAACAGCCAGAGCTGGTAAATAACCAGCAAGGTGATTAGTGCCAGCAGTGCCCGCCGCCAGAATTTAAATTTGAAAAGATGAGGCATCAGCGTTTATCTATCCCCGCTTTGCGCAGAAGATCACCTAGGGTGGCTCCACGAGGTGGTGGAGGGGTCAGTGACTTGGTGGCGCGGGGAGTAGGCGATGTACGGGGCTTTTCCGGCTTAGCCGGTGGTGTTGCCACGGCTTCCTTGCGCATGGTCAAGGCAATACGCGACCGGGGTAGGTCGATATCAAGAACACGCACCTGAACGATATCACCAGCCTTGACAACTTCATGAGGATCTTTGATAAAACGATCAGTCAATGCTGAAATATGAACGAGGCCATCTTGGTGAACACCGATATCAACAAAAGCACCAAAATTGGTAACGTTGGTGATTACCCCCTCCATCTTCATGCCGACTTTCAGGTGTTTGATGTTGTCGATGCCCTCTAAAAATTGAGGGGCCTTAAATTCAGGCCGAGGATCTCTGCCCGGTTTTTCCAGTTCAGACAATATATCGGTCACGGTGGGTAAACCGAAACGGTTATCGGTATATTCCGCAGCATTCACCGCTCTGAGGAAGGTCACATCACCAATAACCTGTCGTAGGTCGCGGGAAGTAGCCTGCAATATCTTTTCAACAAGCGGATAGGATTCCGGATGAACCGAGGAGGCATCAAGAGGATGGTCGCCTTGGCTGATACGCAAAAAGCCCGCAGCTTGTTCGAAGGTTCGATCACCTAGCCTGGGAACTTGCTTCAGTTGTTCACGGGTTTTGAACGCCCCATACTGGTCACGAAAGCTGACGATGTTATTGGCAATGACAGGGTTAAGTCCTGCGATACGAGCCAACAGGGCAGCTGACGCTGTGTTGACATCAACACCTACGTGGCTCACGCAGTCTTCCACGACAGCGTCGAGTGAACGAGCTAGGCGTCCTTGGTTGACATCGTGCTGATATTGTCCAACACCGATAGATTTGGGGTCAATTTTTACCAGTTCAGCTAAGGGGTCCTGTAACCTTCTTGCAATACTGACAGCACCGCGATAGCTGACATCCAGATCAGGAAATTCACGTGCAGCCAGTTCGGAAGCAGAATACACAGAAGCGCCTGCTTCACTGACGACGATACGCGTTAATTGCAGTTCAGGATGTTGCCGCATAAGTTCGGTAGCGAGGCGGTCAGTCTCACGAGAGGCTGTGCCATTGCCGATGGCAATCAGTTGCACGTGATGTTGTTGACACAAGCCGGCCAGGATGGCGAGGGAACCATCCCAGTCTTTGCGCGGTTCATGCGGAAAAATCACGCCATGATCCACTAACTTGCCGGTAGCATCGACAACAGCAACCTTGACTCCGGTTCTAAGTCCAGGATCCAAACCCAGTGTGGCACGCATCCCGGCGGGTGCAGCCAGCAGCAGATCCTTGAGATTACGCGCGAAAACCTGTATGGCATCAAGATCAGCACAAGCCTTGATGTCGGACAAGAGCTCGGTTTCCAGGTGTGGCTGCAGTTTGACACGCCAGGCCCAGCGTACAACTTCAAGGAGCCAGCGGTCAGCTGCACGCCCCAAATCCTCAATGCCAACATGTTGCGCCATTAAAACTTCGCCGGGATGACGTTCAGCCTGATCGCTCTGAGGCAGATTGATTCCCAGACTGAGGATGCCTTCATTGCGTCCTCTGAACAGGGCGAGTGCGCGGTGGGAGGGCAAATCTTTTAGCGAGGAGGTATGATCAAAATAGTCGCGGAATTTCTGGCCAGGCTCTTGCTTGCCGTCCATAACCTGGCTGCGTAGTAATCCTTGTTCCTGAAGGGTTGATCGTAAAATACTGATCAGCGTTGCATCTTCAGAAAAACGTTCCATAAGGATATGCCGGACTCCCTCAAGCACAGTCTTGACATCGACATACCCTTTATCAGGTTGCAAATATGGCAGGGCCTGTTCTTCAGGATTAAGCTCTGGCTGGTTAATCAACAGGTCAGCCAGGGGGAGTAAGCCGGCTTCAATAGCCAGTTTGCCTTTGGTAACGCGGCGCGATTTATAGGGCAGGTACAAGTCCTCAAGTCTGGCTTTGTTGTCTGCAGTGACAATCTGAGTTTCCAGTTCAGGAGTAAGTTTGCCCTGATCCGCTATGCTTTTGAGGATGGTGTTGCGCCTATCATCCAATTCCCGTAAATAAAGCAGACGTTCCTCAAGGTTTCGAAGTTGCGTATCATCGAGGCCGCCGGTAACCTCTTTACGGTATCGTGATATAAAAGGCACGGTAGCCCCCGCGTCGAGTAGAGTTACGGCAGCCTGAACCTGTGCAGCCTGGACTGAGAGTTCATGGGCAATGCGGTTAATCAAGGTATCCATGCGAATTTCCGGGGGCAGTTAGCTACTAAGCCGGGCATTATAGCGAAAAGCAGGCCTAGCTTGACAGGTTGATCTTGGTGGAGATTTAAGATGGATGAACATGCGCAGAAAGTACTCGTAGTCGATGATGATGCTCGTCTGCGGCATCTCTTGCAGCGGTTTCTGGAAGAGCAGGGGTTTGTGGTTCGCACCGTTCAGGATGCTGTACAGATGGATCGCATACTGGCGCGTGAACTATTTACGTTGCTAGTACTAGACTTGATGTTGCCGGGTGAAGATGGCATGACGATTTGTCGGCGCATTCGAGCATCGGGTAATAATCTACCTATCATCATGCTGACGGCTAGGGGCGGGGATGCTGATCGAATTGGCGGACTTGAGGCGGGAGCCGATGATTACCTGGCCAAGCCTTTCAATCCACAAGAATTACTTGCCCGCATTCGTGCCGTCTTGCGTCGGCAAAGTCGTGAATTGCCAGGTGCGCCTAGTCAACCTGGCGAAGTGGTGAGTTTTGGTCCCTTTATCCTGGATCTTTCAACTCGACGCGTAACGCAGGATGGCGCTGAATTGCCTCTAACGACCGGCGAGTTTGCGGTATTGAAAGCACTGGTTTTACATCCACGTGAGCCGCTAACGCGTGATAAGTTGATGAATCTGGCACGAGGACGCGAGTGGGGGGCGATGGAGCGCTCCATCGATGTGCAGGTGTCGCGTTTACGTCGGCTGATTGAAGATAACCCAGGAAAGGCTCGTTATATACAAACGGTTTGGGGCGTGGGTTATGTCTTTGTGCCGGATGCTTGAGGCGTGTCCTGGTCTTTGCGTGGCCTAAAGCCCAAGTCAACGGTTTGGCGGACAACCCTGGTACTGGGTATTGTGGTGCTGGTAAGCCAGTCCTTGTCACTTGCTTTTTATTCTTTCAATCTCTACGCCCCTGAAGTCAAACAACATGCACGATTGGCAGGTTCTGTGCTGCGCCTGTTACGCCAGGAAGAAAAAAAACAGCCCTTACAGGCCAGTTCTACACCGGAAGAACTTTGGCTGGAGCGCTACTTTGGTATGACGCTAGTGCGCGACCCCTCCGTGTTTCCAAAGGTTGTTGACAAACCGTTGGCTGATTTGTTCACCAATTACTATGCCAAGCAACTAGCCATACAGCTCCATGAACCTGTACACGTTTTTTTTGTATTCAAGCCTGTACCGGTTTTATGGATTGCTGTGCCATCGATGGCCGCTGTCTGGGTTCGTGAGCCTTTGACTTATTTTGCAGACTATAACCCGTATGTGATTATTGCCTGGGGGCTAGGGGTGCCATTATTGACGCTGGTGGCTATTGTGGTGCTGGTAAGGCAGCTCAATCGCCCTTTGCACAGGTTGGAACATGCTGCTTTGCAGGTAGCTCGCGGGCAACATGGAACTCGCCTGGATACCCGACATGGGCCTAAGGAAATACGGGCAGTTAATCGGGCCTTCAATCAAATGACGCGCCAACTACTACAAGCAGCAAAAGATCGAAGTTTTATGCTGGCGGGTATTTCGCATGATTTGCGTACGCCGTTGACTCGTATGCGTTTGACCGCTGAAATGCTGGCAGACAGAGATCTGGCCGACGGGCTGATTCTCGATATCCAGGATATGGATGAAATCCTGGAGCAATTTATGGCTTACATGCGCGATGGATCTGATGAAGCAGCAGAGCTCATCGATGTTCGTCAAATCTTGCGGGAAGTAGCTGCACAGTTTTCTGTTCTTGCCGAGGTTAGGGTTAATGTGGGTAATGTTCCCGCCTTGTGGCTCAAAAGGTTATCCATCAAGAGGTTACTGAATAACCTTGTCAATAATGCACTTAAATATGGGCAGGCACCGATAGATTTGTCCTGTCATGTGATGACGGCATTTGTAGAGATTCAGGTACGTGATCATGGCGAGGGCGTAAGTGCTGATGATGTTCCTCGTCTGATGCAGCCTTTTCAACGAGGCGATAGCGCGCGCTCAAGTTCAGGCTCAGGCTTGGGTCTGGCGATCGTTCAGCGTATCGTCAAATTGCATCATGGACAACTGCTGGTAGGTAACCATGCACAGGGCGGCTTGCTGGTACGAATTCGATTGCCGCTGACAGGTAAGCCCCTGTGACAGCCCTGGATGGATTGTTTTTGGCAATGATTTTGATGGTGCTGGAGTCGTGGGCAGCTCTGTTGTGGTATCTGCCATGGTGGAATATGGGGTGGCAATGGTCACTGTATCAGGCCGATATGGTGTTAAATGACTTGCCCAATACCCATGCTCTGGCCTATTTTCCCGGGGGGTTGGCCTTACGTAGCACGGATCGGCAGGAGATCATTTTTAGGCCAGAGGGCGTGTCTATGTTGCTGAGCGCTTGGCACGGCCGTATACAGCTAGAGCATGACCGCTTGATAATTGAGCTTCGCATGGGGTTAAGCCCATGGT
>JABEVH010000224.1 GCA_013043915.1 Pseudomonadales bacterium | reverse complement strand
GGTTTGTCGGGTGGGTTTTTGTTTTTAGTGAGTCGTCGTCTGCCTGGATCTACACTTTCTGCGTCGTCGGCAGCAGTTGCTGATCTAGAGGCATTCATAGGTAAACCTATAAGATTTCAGGTAGAAGCCATGTATGTTCAAGAACAGTATGATTTGGTCCTGGTGTAAATAAGCATGACGGGCTCCAGGGTAAGTCGTTGCTTGCATGTGCTATGGCACTATCTTACGCAAGCAGGACTCATTCTTCTCATTCTGGCTGCTTTATATGCTGGGCTGGGACGGCAGTTTATGCGAGTCCTGTTGCTGCATCCTGATCGGCTAGAATCATTTTTATCGTTGCAAATGGGCTTTAGGGTTCATATCGGTAGTGCAGAAGGGGGCTGGCGGGGCGTTGAGCCCACCTTGCGGCTTTCACAGGTTGCTTTGGCTCTGCCGGGTGAACAGCCTTTTCTGGTATTGCCAGAACTTATTTTACGGCCAGAGCTAGGGGCCTCGGTATGGCACCGGGAAGCGCGCTTTGCTCTTATCCTGATGCATGTGCATCTGCACATGCATCAGGATGCGGAAGGTCATTGGAGCATTGATGAGCTGGCTAAAATTCCCGAGAGTGATCGTGAAAGCCGCAAGGCGATGATCAGGTTGCTTGGACATCAACCGAGGCTGGAGCTTGATGATACCCATCTGGATATTTTTTCTAGGCAGGGAAAGATCCTGCAGGTGACGGGACTGCGTATTCAGGTTGCCGGTCGTGGTCAGCTGCATACGCTTTTGGCTGATGGGGAGATGAAACAAAATGGGCATGGTCTGGGAACCCTGCATGTAGCTGTGAATATGCTGGGTGAATTCAGCCAGTGGGATCATGCAAAAATCCACGCCTATCTGCAGATTCCTAAGCTAAGTCTTGAGAATTTTTTACCTGATTCCTTCCTAGGTTGGAAAGTCGGCATCGTAAGGGGGGCCTGGCAGTTTTGGGGGGATCAGACGCCGGAAAAGGGCAGGCAGGTGACTTTGCTGGCCCAAGGGATGCATCTGGAAGCCAGAGATAATGAGAGGGTTCTTGATTTCATTTGGCCGCAAGCACTGATGAGTTGGCAAGGAACAGGCGATAATTACCGATTTACCGTGCAAAATGTTCAGGCAATGTTGAATCACCATCCTGTCCAGATAGGTCCGGTGGCGTTACAACATAGAGATACACAATGGCGAATAGCTACCGGGGCTTTTGATCTAGCCATGCTCAATATGGTGGCGCAGTCGATATTGGCCCCATCAAACCCATTACGCGAAGCCATGACCTCCTTGCACCTTCAAGGCAAATTTATACATGGGATACTTGATTTTCAGCAGTCAGGTACGGGGATACAGGCGCAGTATGTCGATGCTGTCATCAACGATGCAGGTTGGCAGCCTTGGCAACACGTGCCCGGAATCAGCCATCTTGATATGGACTTTCGCGGTACAAATCAGTCAGGTGTGGTTTCTCTTTATCGGAAAAATACTGACCTGTTGGCTCCCCAGTATTTTGATGATCCTATCAAGCTGAATGACCTGAGCGCACAGGGTAGCTGGAGCCGGGGCAGCGATGGCGTCCTGTCAGTCCATATGGATGATCTGCAAGCCAGCAATGAAGATGCACGTATTCATGCAGTTCTAAACTTGCGAGTGGAGACCACACCCCATCTATCCCTGATGGCGAGTATGGAGCAAGGACAAGCAGCATCTACATGGCGATATACACCCCGACGGGTTGTGGGTGACCCAACCGTGTCATGGTTGCATGCCGCCCTTAAGGCAGGACAGGTTGTTCGTGGCGATGCCCTATATGAAGGCCAGGTCGGTGATGCCAATAATGCATTGCAATTGCACTTCAACTTGCAGCATGTGCTTCTTGATTATCAACCCGGTTGGCCATCCATGAAGGAAGTGGATGCCCTACTCAGTCTGAACCAAGGGCAGTGGCATCTTGATCAGGGGCAGGCTCAGATTTGGGATACGACTCTGACTGAAGTACATGCAGATCTGGACTCGCGTTCGGCACTTAAGACGCTGGTATTAAGTGGAGGGGTGCAGGGACCTGCTACGGACATCTTGCAGCTATTCCGAGAGTCTCCCTTGGCGGATACCCTGGGCAAAGCTGTATCAGGCTGGACGCTGACAGGTCCTGTTAAAGGACAGCTGAATCTTGAGCTTCCCTTGGACTCCCGACCCAATCATGTGGATGTCCAGGCGATATTGCCGGGCAATGACTTGAGCATTCGTAAACCTTCCATGGCATTTTCGCATATGCATGGGCAGTTGCATTATGAGTCTATAGCAGGTTTATCAGGTAGCTTGCAGTCCCAATTTATGCAACATCCTGCTGATGTCTCCGTATCTAGCCGTATGTCTTACGGTCAGTTACAGACTTTGCAGGTTGATGCTCAAGGGGAGGCAAATCTAGAGGCATTAGCTACGCGGTGGCCGGGGTTCTGGTGGACTATGCTCAGTGGTGATGTTCCTTTTATGGTTAAGCTTGCCATTCACCCTGCATCCCATCAAACCGATACCCTGGAATTAAATTCAAGTTTGCATGGTATGCAATCGCAGCTGCCGCCACCGTTAGACAAGTCAGCGGCTCAGGATGTCCCCATTATTCTGGTAGCGGGTCACGGTGTTACCGATACATTGGCGCATTTGCGTATAGGTTCCCGTCTGGGTGCCACCATGGTTTTTAAGCAGGGGCAGCTTCAGCGGGCAGAAATTCAATTAGGGAGTGCTAATCAAGGATGGCCTACCCTACCTGGTATAGAGG
>JABEVH010000223.1 GCA_013043915.1 Pseudomonadales bacterium | reverse complement strand
TGGCGCGACTGAGCGGCCTGCAACACGGATATCTCGTTGGAAATGTCCAGATAGTGCGCCCTCCCGGTTAGACATGCGTCCATCATGGGTTCGCAGGTTGGGTATTCTGGGCCAGCGGCATGCAGCATGAGATCGACTGATCCTGTAGCTTCGAACAGAGCACTTTTGTCTTCAAGTGAAAATGTTTCCCATTCCAGTCCCAATCGCTTGGCGAGCACACGCAATTTTTCTGCATTGCGTCCAGCGACGAGTAGAGGTCTGTGTCCTCGTCGAACAGCCTCTTCCGCGATCAGCGTTCCCGTATAACCTGCCGCGCCGTAAAGCATCCAAGAGCCATTCGCTCTATTTTTCATGGCGGGCGCTCAGAAAAATGGAACGCACCACCTCAGGCTGGTCAAAGTGCACCATATGGCCAGCATTGGATATCAATATTACTGTTTTTTCTGGGGAGGTAATGGCTTCAGGCAATTGCTTAACAATTTCGGCAGGGATCAGGGGGTCTTGCTCCCCAAATATATAGTGAACAGGCATCAACAAACGGGGTGGATCGGTAAATAAGTCTAACGATGCCAACTGCGGCAGCAACTTGCGCTGGATCAGATTCATGTTGCGCATGGCTTTGGCCATGCCCAAGAAACCATAAGTACCGATCAGGCCAAGCAGCGTTTCTCTTAACAAGGCACTGAATTTCTTGCCGCGTTCGATACCACCCAGGTCGGCCAATAGACTGGCGCGTAGTTGGAACGCCGCAGGGGTTGTATAAGGGGGATCTCCCAGTTTCATCAACTTTGGGCTTAATCGTCGGTTTTTTGCAATGACACTTTGTGCTCTGAGAAATGAAGATACGGCGGCATCGCTGCTGGCAGTATGGGCATCAGGTGAAATGGCGACTACCGCTCTTACAGAATCGCGTTCGTACTCTGACGCTTGCAACGCAAGCGTTGCGCCCAGAGAAATGCCGAACGCAATGACCGTTTGTCCGGTTTCATTTTTTAACCAGTGCAGGACGGCACGCAGATCATCAAGCTGCTGTTGCAACGAAACGCTTTTTGCGTCTTGCCGTGATGCGATACCACAGCCACGCTGATCCCAGTAACTCACCATGAAATCTTTTTCCAGATTCAAACGCTGCTGAAATTTTTTCACTTCGTGCAACAAGGGAAAGCCCGGTCCGGCCTGTACGACCAAAATTGGCGGCAATCCTTCGCGTTCGGCACACAGGCGGATTCGTTGGGAGGAACCATTGATTTCCAACCTGATCGTTTTGTCGATTACGAACTGTGGCATGCCGGCTCTGGCGCGACGTTTGCATAATGTAAACACTGGGTTGTGAGTGTAGTCATCGTTCGCCTTGCGGTTAGCGCTGATGTCCCAACCGCACATCGATCTGAGGGTGTCTGGCGACCAGATCTTTCAAGCTCTTCAGATTTTTCAGGTTACGCTCGTTGTCTTCAGTAAAGTCGCCGGGCTCCACGGTATGCTCCCAGCCCCAGCGGGTGTGGCATGTATCGCCGGTCAGCAGTACCGGTCCCTGCGTGGTTCGGATCAGAAAGGCGGTGCTGCCCGGTGTATGTCCTGGCACACTAATGGCAAATACCGAGCCGTCCTCGAAAATATCGATGACACCTTCAAATTTGTTTTGCGGATCAGGCTGAAAATGCCATTCCTGCAGAGGCCGCTTGTTTTCCAGTAATTGGTCAGTGGCACCCTGCACGAACATATTTTTCAGGTTCGTTTCTGTGGATTCCGATGCGCCGATATACAGTGGCACATCATTTGGAATATCTGGCATGCCGGAAATATGATCAATGTGCAGATGAGTAAAAAACACGCCGGACAACTTGCCATCCATTCCTTGCAATATCTCGGCGGTGCTTTTATTCAGTTTTATTCTTTCGATGTGCATCACTTTACGAATCAGCCAATTCAACCCTTCTTTGCCGGGATCGTTCACAAGTTTTCTCGATACGCCTGTGTCCACCAGATAATTTCCAAATTTTGGATGTTTCAGAAGATGGGCATATATCTGTATAGGCTCATCCCGGTCTTTCAGTCCAGCTTCAATCGCGGCTGGGCTCTTCAGATTCAACAAGCCTGACAGAGGCACAGACCAATCTGCGCTGCTGATGGTCTCTAATTGGATAGGCCCCGGCTGATCGATCAGGCGCTCCATTTCGGCGCTGCTTGATGTTCTACCCGGTGCTTGCTTGCCCAAGGGATGGTTGGTAACGGTGCAGCCTTGCAATATCAAGGTAAGGGCACTACCCAATATGAGCAAAAAGCGGTGCTTGGTTTTCATATGGACTTCCCGAAATTTTGTTTATACTCTCATATCCATATATCATTTATCAATTGGTTAAATATGGATGAGACCATCCATTTACAGATGGGGCTAATGAGTTTCTTCGGACGCGACTATGAATTTAAGATGGGATGATCTGAAACTGTTTTTGGCGGTGCATGAACAAGGCAGCTTGAGCGGAGCGGCTCGCCTATTGAAACTAGGCCAACCCACACTGAGCAGGCGGATAGCCGGACTTGAAGAGATAGTGGGCGAAGCGTTGTTCGAGCGGCAAAGTCAGGGGACCACCCTGACTGCGGCAGGGCAAAAATTGTTGCCCGCTGCGCAGGGCATGGCCGAATGGGCAAATGAGGCCGAACTTGGCGTCACAAAACAAACTTATCTGCCGGAAGGAAAGGTACGGATCGCGGCTCCGCCCGGCATTGCATATGAAGTGGTCGCCCCGCTAGCAGCAAAAATACGCAAGCTACATCCAGGCGTACAGATCGAAGTCTTGTCGGGCATAGAAACCTTGAATCTGGGGCGTGGTGAAGCAGATTTATCGCTACGGACACAAAAGCCTACTGATGCTGATCTGGTGTGTGTGGACGAAATTTCCAGCGCCATGCGTGTCTTCACCAGCAAAGCCTATGCTGCGCAAATCCCGCCCAATCCAGTCCTTGCCGATCTGGATTGGATAAGTTGGGCTGCACCATATGACGAGCTGCGCACCAATCAGGAGTTGAGCGCGTTGATACCCAACTTCAAGCCCGCTTTTACTTCGGACGATTTTATCGTGCAGATAGCCGCCTGCAAGGCAGGTGTGGGAGCGATGATATTACCGCAGGTGTTGCATCGTTATGCGGGATTACGTGAATTGCAGGAGTTGCAAAAACTGGATATCGACTTGGGACCGGGCGCGATCGGCAGTTTATATCTGGTGTGCCATAAACGTCATCGCCGTCTCCCAAAAGTGCAGTTGGTGATGGATTTTATTTCAATGGAGTTTGATAGTTTGCGCTAGGGTGCCGAAGGATTTTCTCACTTTTTTACTGAAAATTTATATAGTGCCCCCCGTAGCACTCTGAAATCAGCAACATGTTCATCAGCCCCGGTTACCAGAATCACTTTAGCCTAAACCTCCCCATGGCTAAAGCGAGGGGATTCTCGCGGAGATGGGTTGATATGCAGATAATCCATGTGATGAAGCATGGCGTTACCGATCCCTCCAATCGCAACGAGTACTACGCCTCCCGCCGTAAAGACGAAATCGGTCAGCGTAACTTGCCGCTGGGCAAATGCGATGATCCTGTGATTACCCGTGCGGTCTGCCATGAATTTCCACCACCCCGTCACGATGATGTTTCCCAGGAAAACAACCACACCGAGAAGATGAATGATCTTGAGAAAGAGTTGACATCCTCCCCGGCATGAATGCCGGAGATTCCTACGGCGCTACACAAGGGCAAGCCCCTGTGTAGTCGCTTCGGCGGGTTCC
>JABEVH010000222.1 GCA_013043915.1 Pseudomonadales bacterium | reverse complement strand
TCAGCAGCTCCAGGAGGTACCAAGAAGCTGGTGACGTGACCGTAAATCACAATGTAGTGCCACTTGGATTTTATTTGCTCTTCAACCTATTGATAGATAGAGAAACTTTTTTCATACCGACAAACATGGGCTAGGCGGAACAAAAGAGCTTCCGTATCATCGTTACCAATACCCCCCCCCCAGTTATCCGGTGCGTTCTGTGGCAAGACGTGCTCAATATTAAAAGTGTCGCTAGCGAAGTCATAGGCCTGCTGGGACAGGTGCTTCGTAAGCATCCAACGCAGACACCTGTAAAATCTTGGGTTCTGTCGGCATGATTCCACGCTCATTAAATTCAGGAGCATGGCATGAGCCCCGATAGTCGTCGGCAGTTCTGGCAACAGCATATTGCAGCTTGGCAAGGCAGTGGTATGACCCAACGTGCCTATGCCGAGGCCCATCAGGTCCCAGCTAAACGCATGTCGTACTGGGCTCGACAGTTTTCTCTACATGCACCCGATGCTGGGGTGGCGTTTGCTCCTGCTCGTGTTCAGGTTACGGAGGCCGTCCTGACGTTATCGGGTCCCGGTGGATGGGCTTTACACATGCCGGCCTCAGTTCCCGCCACCTGGGTCGCGTCTCAGCATCAATATCAGCCAGTTTGAGCGGCGGCATGTATTTATAGAAAAAACGATTGAAGTTAATCTCGTAGCCCAACTTGCCGAAATGCACATAGCCCAAAAAAAGAGCCCTCATCGGGCTCATGCATCATTGAGGATTATTCAGCAACCAGTCTAGGCTACCCGTTCGACAATCAGAACTTCCTCCATCATTCGTGTGACCCTTACACGGTCACCCGCCTGGGCACCACCATGCTCAATTTGCCAGCGTTTATCGCCCAAAGTAACAATATGTTGACCCAATGCATTGGGCAAGCCTAACACGAAGGCTTTACCCTCCAAATGCCTCCACCCATCCATCATACTAATCGGGTGTCCATAGTTCACTTCAGTTTCAGTGCTCATCAACATGGCATCCTCCGTTAAATCGGGCGTACACCCCTAGCATAAACCTGCTGAGCATCTTCACAAGGCTTTGTGATGAAGTTCGCATTTGATTGCCTAAAAAGTAACCTATTTTGCCCAAAGAAGTTTGAATATATGTTAAATAACAAATAGATAAATGAATTTCATGATAAATTTTCTTGATAACAACTACAGCACCATGAACCTTCTAACAATTACAAGTAAATACATCAGCCGTACCACTTTAACTGTTCCCGCAATTTCACCACATCACCCACTATAGTCAGGGTCGGAGCATGTAACTGAGCAAGCCTTACCTGCTCAACAATAGTTTCTAAGGTTCCTGTGACAACTTTCTGACCGGGTTGTGTACCTTGTGCGACAAGAGCTATCGGCATGGATCGGCGCATACCATGCTCAACCAAGCGCTGACAGATTTCCGGCAATCCTACCAAGGCCATGTAGATGACCAGGGTCTGTTTCTCATGAATGAGTTCGTTCCAGGGTAAGTCCACCGAACCATCACGCAAGTGCCCTGTCACAAAACGCACGGACTGTGCATGGTCTCTATGGGTTAGCGGAATACCTGCATAAGCGGCACAACCGTTGGCAGCAGTAATCCCCGGCACCACCTGAAAGGCCAAACCATAGCGCGCCAGATGTTCAATCTCCTCACCACCACGACCAAAAATAAAAGGGTCTCCTCCTTTTAACCGACAAACACGCTTACCTTCCTGGGCCAGGCGAGCCAGCAGATCATTGATTTGCTCCTGCGGCAAGGCATGATCCTGCCTCGCTTTACCAACATAGATTCTTTCAGCATCGCGCCGACATAATTCCAAGATGGCCGGACTTACCAAACGGTCATACACAATAACATCAGCTTGTTGCATCAACCTTAAGGCTTTAAAGGTCAGCAGCTCAGGATCACCCGGTCCGGCACCTACCAGATAAACCTCACCCTGATGGTCAATACCTGCCTGGAGTATGGCCTCTGCCTCACGCAAGGCTTCTTCGCTGCGGTTATTAAAGACCAGTTCTGCAAAATGACCACGCAATAATTTTTCCCAATAACGACGACGTTGCGCGGAAGTTGGCAGATGCTCTTTAACGCGAGCACGCAAGGATCCTGCCAAGCGAGCCAGTTGCCCATAGGCAACAGGCAACTCGGACTCAAGACGTTCACGCAGCATCCGCGCCAGTACAGGGGCTTCTCCTGAAGACGTGATGGAGATCAACAGTGGCGATCGATCAATGATCGCAGGAAAAATAACATTGGATAGCTGAGGGTCATCGACCACATTGACCAGTAAATCCTGCTGTTGGGCTAAATCAGCAATCGACTTATTGAGATTCATATCGTCAGTTGCTACCACCACCAGGCGGCAAGCTGATAGATCCTGAGGCTGAAACGCTCTCTGCTGCAAACTATGTCGCTCATCGGCGCGCAAGAGTTTTTCTAACTCAGGCAAAATCTCCGGTGCCACCAAGCGAACACAGGCACCTGCCCGCTCCAGCAGATGAGCCTTACGCAACGCTACTTGTCCCCCACCCACCAGTAACACAGATTGGCCCGTGAGCCGCAGGGCAAGAGGCAAGTAATCCATACTTATTCCAGCACACGCATGCCTGACATATAGGGTTGCAAGGCCGCAGGAATAGCCACTCGCCCACCCTCATCCTGATAATTTTCTAAAATAGCGACCAGTGTGCGGCCTACTGCCAAAGCTGAACCGTTGAGGGTATGCATAAGCTCAGGCTTACCACCTGCAGAGCGCCAACGCGCCTGCATACGCCTAGCCTGAAACGCTTCAAAATTGGAACAAGAAGAGATTTCACGGTACTTATCCTGACCTGGTAACCAGACTTCGAGGTCATAGGTTTTTGCCGAGGAAAATCCTAGATCCGTGCCACACAAACTGACGACGCGATAGGGAAGCTCCAAACGCTGTAAAATAGTTTCAGCATGACCGGTCAAGGTTTCCAGAGCAGCGTAAGAATCTTCCGGCCGAACCATATGAACCAACTCCACTTTCTCGAACTGATGCTGACGTATCATGCCACGGGTATCACGACCGTAACTACCTGCTTCTGAACGAAAACATGGCGTATGACAGACATAACGGCGAGGCAAATCGGCCTCATCCAGGATACAGTCACGCACGAGGTTGGTCACAGGAACCTCGGCTGTGGGTATTAAATAGTAGGGCTTGTCGCCAGCAAGTTTGAATAAATCATCGGCAAACTTGGGAAGCTGTCCGGTGCCACGTAAGCTATCGGCATTGACCAGATAAGGAACATAAACTTCTTCATAGCCATGTTCCTGAGTATGTATATCCAGCATGAACTGAATCAAAGCCCGATGCATGCGTGCCAATCCTGCTTTTAGCACAGTAAAGCGCGACCCGGTCAGCTTAACCGCCACTTCAGCATCCAGAAGCCCCATGGCCTCGCCCAGATCTACATGATCTTTCGCCTTAAAAGTCATTGGTTTAGGCAAACCTACTCGCCTAATTTCTACATTATCAGCTTCACCCTGCCCGGCTGGCACGCTGCTATGAGGCAGATTGGGCAGACTCAGTAGAAACTGTTCCAACTCGTTTTGCACATCCTGCAACTGCTGAGCAAGTCCCACCAAACGATCGTTGATAACTTGCATACGTTGCATAGGGGCATCGGTATTTTCTCCCTGAGCACGCAACTTGCCAATTTCGCGCGAACCACGGTTACGTTCAGCTTGCAACGATTCCGTCTCGGTCTGTATCTGACGGCGCTGCTCTTCCAACGTCTGGAACCTGGCAATATCAAGTTCCATCGCCCGCAAACGCAAGCGTTCAGCGACAACATCTATATCCGTACGTAACAGTTTGGGGTCCAGCATGCCAATATCCTTTATTTCCCAGCTTTCAAAGCGTTCATGATAGCCCAAACCAACACGCCTTGGTTAAGGTGCCCACTTATGTTTATGATGCTTTTTCCTGTTGAAACACCGTTCCTGGATCACCCAGACGACCTTAAAAAAGCAAGACAAACAGCAAAGTGTACTAAGGATGTCTCGAATGATCTGAAAGCACTCTTTCCATACGGCTATCTGGCACCAACCAGAGCAGTAATACCAGAATAAAAAACAACATGCCCAGACGGGGAGCATGTAACCACGCTGCCACGATGCCCAACACATACAGCACAGGGGAAGACTTACCTTTCCAATCGCGGCCTATGGCTCGGGCCAAAAGGCTATCAGGTCCTTGCAGGCGAATTAACGTCGTTTGCAGGATAAAATAAGCCAAGGCACACAACAACAAGTTCAACCCGTAGACCAGAGTCGGCCAGCGCGTAAAATGATTTACTCCCATCCAGCCCGTTGTAAACGGCAATAGCGACAACCAAAACAATAAATGCAGGTTTGACCAGAGTACGGCGCCGTTGACACCATGCGTGACCTGCATCATATGGTGATGATTATTCCAATAAATTCCGACATAAACAAAACTCAGCACATAGCTCAGCGCTGTTGGCCACAGAGGAAGCAGGGCCGTAATATCCTCACCATGAGGAACTTTTAGCTCCAGCACCATGATAGTAATAATGATGGCCAAGACTCCATCACTGAAGGCCTCCAGCCGATTCTTTTCCATCGAACTCATCACTTCCCCTGCTGCCCCATAGCCGTATAACGACGACTCTAGTCTCTGCAAGACAAAACCAGCCAACTGACTGACTGACCGAAAACCATTAGTTTTTACTGGTTCACATCCTCATCCCATTGCTTCATCTGCGCCATTTTTTCACCAATCCTGATTTCAAGTCCCCGTGGCACAGGCTGATACCAACGTGGCTCCGTCATGCCGTCTGGCAGATAGGTTTCCCCTGCAGCATAGGCATGGGGTTCATCATGGGCATATCTATACTCATGCCCATAGCCCAGTTCCTTCATCAGCTTGGTGGGTGCATTTCTGAGGTGAACAGGAACCTCACGGCTTTTATCCTGCTTCACAAAGGCCCTTGCCTGGTTGTAGGCTAGGTAGCCAGCATTGCTTTTGGCTGCAACTGCCAAATAAATAACAGCTTGTCCCAAGGCGAGCTCACCTTCCGGGCTACCTAAACGCTCATACGTAGTTGCCGCATCATGGGCTATCTGCATGGCTCTTGGATCAGCCAGTCCAATGTCTTCCCAAGCCATACGAACGATTCTTCTGGCTAAATAGCGGGGATCTGCTCCGCCATCAAGCATCCTGCATAACCAATACAGCGCTGCATCAGGGTTGGATCCACGCACGGACTTATGCAAGGCCGAAATCTGATCGTAAAAGTTATCTCCACCCTTATCAAAACGCCTACTGTTCAGTGTTAACGCATTCTGAATAAATTCAGTATCAATTTTTTGTACACCTGAACTACCTGCAGCTGATGCACACTGTTCCAACAGGTTCAAAAACCTTCGAGCATCACCATCGGCATAGCCTATGATCGTGTCGACTGCCTGAGCCTCGAACTCAAGAGAACCCAATGCTTTGGTTTGAGCCCGTTTTAATAACAGTTTCAATTCATCCTCAGCCAACGACTTCAGTACATAGACCTGGGCACGGGACAGTAAAGCCGAGTTCACCTCAAAAGAAGGATTCTCCGTCGTCGCACCTATGAAGGTAACCAGCCCCGACTCGACATAAGGAAGCAGCGCATCTTGTTGGGATTTGTTGAACCTGTGAATTTCATCGACGAACAGGATCGTGTGCCTGCCCTGATCCAGGTTCAGTTGTGCCTGCTCCATGGCGGCCCTGATGTCTTTGACACCCGCAAAAACTGCTGACAGCGCGATAAATTCACCATCAAAGGCCTGAGCGGTCAACCTTGCCAACGTGGTTTTGCCTACCCCGGGCGGCCCCCATAAGATCATGGAATGTGCTTTCCCTGACTGAAATGCTAACCTGAGGGGTTTACCCTCCCCAAGCAGGTGGGCCTGGCCGATGACCTCGTCTAATGAGGCCGGTCTCAGTGCTTCAGCCAAAGGGGGTGTTGGCGCGACGCTAAATAAATCAGACACCGTCTAACCTGCCCTGATCATTGTTGAACGACGTCCGCACCCTGGGGAATCTTAAACTGAAAAACATGGAGATCCAGTTTCTGATGATAATGAACATCAGAAAACTGAATGCGTGTTTTCTGACCCATGCTGTCCTTTAGCTGCATCTCCGTAATCACCCCTTGCGCAAACTTGACACGCATGGCTTCAAACATCGCATCGGAGGATTTTGGTTTTAATAAAAACGAGGCTTCACCTGCTGGAACTGGTTCTGAGGTCACTTCAAAGTTTTTTGCCAGTCGCTGGGTATCGCTGCTTAATAGCAAGGCGGGGGTATTACCTACTTGCTTATCCATGGCTTCAATCAGCACCTGGTTTAAGTCCGGGTCATAAACCCATACCTTGTGACCATCGGCCACAATGGTCTGGGCATAGGGCTGCTGGGTATCCCAGCGAAAATATCCGGGACGTTTAACCTGCATGGTGCCGCTAAAATCACGACCACGCACCCCTCGTGTATCGATAATGTGCTGGGTAAAATGAGCCTTGGCATCATCGATGTGCATCAATAATTGATTGAGTTGCTGTACAGCCTGATCATCAGCATGCACCCAAACACTGGTCAGCAAGCATAATCCGGCCAGCAAGGTTGAAAATTTCATCAAAAACTCCTATTCACGATGGGGGACCAGCACTTCACGCTGGCCATTACTTTGCATGGAACTGACCACTCCGGAAGCCTCCATAGCCTCGACCAGCCGAGCGGCCCGGTTGTAGCCTATCTTGAACTTTCTTTGTACAAAGGAGGTGGAAGCCCGTCGTGTCTCCAGAACAAATGCTACCGCTTGATCATACAGAGGATCCTGCTCGGCATTCTCTTCCCCATCCGTGCCCTGGCCCGAGTCACTCACCTCATAACTGCCTTCAAGAATCTCATCGATGTACTCAGGACTTCCACGAGAACGCCAATGATTACAAACTCTGTGCACCTCCTCATCGGCAACAAAAGCCCCATGCACACGCTCAGGCAAGCCGCTACCGGGAGGCAGAAAAAGCATATCCCCCTGTCCTAACAACTGATCGGCGCCACCCTGGTCAAGAATGGTGCGCGAATCAATTTTGCTGGAAACCTGAAATGCAATACGGGTGGGTATATTGGCCTTGATCAGTCCAGTGATCACATCGACCGAGGGGCGTTGCGTAGCTAAAATCAAGTGTATTCCTGCTGCACGGGCTTTCTGGGCAATACGGGCTATAAGTTCTTCCACCTTTTTGCCCACTACCATCATCATGTCGGCAAACTCATCAACCACCACCACGATAAACGGTAGTGGCATCAGCCAGGGAGCTTCTTCCTGCAATCCTGTATCTTCCGGGCGCCACAAAGGGTCACGAATAGGC
Source organism: Pseudomonadales bacterium (assembly GCA_013043915.1). Lineage (GTDB taxonomy): Bacteria > Pseudomonadota > Gammaproteobacteria > Pseudomonadales > Moraxellaceae > JABEVH01. Next base: position 2,885 of record JABEVH010000222.1, on the reverse strand, counting down.
GTACCCGCCTGATTGGCTTCATTGATTTTTTTGTTGTACCCGGCCAGATTACGCACACCCATCTTGGACAGGAGTTTATACCGTCGTTCCATTTCTGCCACGGACCAACGCAGGGCGTTAGCCGCTTCTTTCATATCCGTCACCACCGGAGTCAGTAAATGCGGAATACCATCGTAAACAGACAATTCCAGCATCTTAGGATCAATCATGATCAAACGAACTTGTTCCGGGGTCGCTTTGTAAAGGATGCTGAGCAACATGGCATTCACACCCACCGATTTACCGGAACCTGTAGTGCCCGCCACCAATAAATGTGGCATACGAGCCAGATCAGCCACAACAGGACGACCACCTATATCCTTACCCAGCACCAGAGTCAGTGGCGATTCACGACTATCATATTCTGCCGAGGAGAGCACCTCGGAAAGACGAACGATTTCACGATTCTCATTGGGAATCTCAATCCCCACCACCGACTTACCCGGGATGACCTCCACCACACGCACCGAGATGACTGCCAAAGATCGCGCCAGATCCTTAGCGATATTGCTGATACGAGCGACTTTGACACCCGGAGCCGGCTGAATCTCAAAACGGGTGATCACCGGCCCAGGTTGCACAGCGGTCACATCAGCATCAACATTGAACTCTTTCAGTTTAAGTTCAAGCAACCGAGACAGACCTTCCAGGGTTTCCTGGCTATAACCGCGCTTACGTGAATGATCCGGAGCATCGAGCAAACTAACTGCGGGGAGGTCCGAGTTGGTAGGCAGTCCTTCAAACAATGTAAATTGTCGTTCTCGTTCAGCCCGCAAACTGGGTTCTAACGATGTCACAGCCGCATGAATCGTTGGCTGTGGCTTAGGAACAACTTTTTTCAGCGAAGACTTGGAAGCTGTGAAAGGATTGGTCTGCTCAGGCAAGACAGGCGATGACACGGGAATGACAGGCACCTTAACGGGGGTATCTTCCAAGGCACTGAGATGCCCTACCTTGGGCTCTTCACGTTCCTTGGCCAGTTGTTGCTTCACTTTAGGATTACTGATGTGCAGTGAGAATTTTTCCTGCTGTTCTCGAAATTCCTGACGCATCTGCATACGCTGTTGCCAAGCTGAGTATAGTCCATGTACTTGACTAGCCACATAGTGAACCATGGATTCTAAAACCCACAACAAAGGTCTTCCTACCCATTCTGTGACCAACAACATGTCAACATCAAAAGCCACCACGAAACCAATCAGGGCACATCCTAAAAACAACACGGTGCTGCCCGCCAATCCCATGGCATGCCAGCCAGCAACACCTAATAATTCACCGACAAGTCCACCGGAACCGTTAACCAAGAAGTCGGAATGTCGCTTAAAATGCAGTCGGGCCAGCGCTGCAAAGGCAATCAAGGCAACACCTAAGCCAAGAAAGCGAAATACCCAAAGACTATCCTGTGCATGATCTCCTTTGAGTCGCTGAACAGGAGCTTGCAATAAAAAAACAGGCACTAGCCAGCAAACAGGACCCAACAAGGCGATCATGACATCAGAAACCCAGGCGCCCGCAAGCCCCAAGGCATTAGTTACCGAGGAACCGCTGGCACTATGTGTCCAGCCCGGGTCAGTGTTGCTGTGCGTCAACAAAGCCATGATCAGCAGTATGGCCGCCAACCACCATAGTGCAGCCTCTATCCAGACCAGCCGCCTACCTATACTCACACCTTGAACAACCATGGCTTCCTTGGTCACAACACACTCATCTAACGAATCAGGCATGTATTCTAACGCGATGCTTGTACTTTGCCATAACCTTCCCTGTGCTTAACATGGAATACGTATCAGTATGCCGCTTTATGGCAGATTCGGATATTACTGTTATGCTAAATCGAGCTCGTCGTGGCCAGTGAGGCAGGGATGAAAACAGGGATCTTGGTGGGAATCCTAATATTTTTTCTGGAATCCTCAGCCCAAGCTGATGACCTTGTTCATTTATCAGGTTTTGGTACGTTAGCCATTGATCAGAACAACAATCGTGGCATTGACTACACCTCAACTGTCCAGGAGACCAGCGGCGTAGGGTACACTACGCGACGCAGTGCTCTGACTGACTCATTATTTGGCGTACAGGCAGATACTCAACTGCGCTCTTGGGTTAATGCAACCGTCCAGGTGATATCACGGCAACAATCTGATGGGTCGTCAACTCTGGCATATCAATATCGACTCAGGTGAGCAGAACCAGAGTATTTTTGACTATACCGAAGCGGTCACACAGTATCACTTCCGTACGAATGGTTTGAGGCTTACACTTGATCATGGCTACCAGAACTGGCAGGTGGCTTATTCGAGAACAGAAATTTCCGCAAATAGTCAGCTGCTTGATAATTTCCATGCAACTTTAAATACGTTGGCATCCTCGGGTGTTACAGGCGCCAGCACGATCAATGCACAAACCCCGAACCAGGGCATCTCCGCTGATTTTCTTGATCTGGCCTATACCCTACGCAATGATCCTTGGTTATTTCAGGCTGAGTATATTAATCGGCACCTAACGACCGCCTTGATACAAGATGTCCGTGGCTACAACATGCTGCTGGGGTGGAGTTGGGGTCCACTGACGCCTTATGCGATGTATACACGCTATTGGAATATCAATGCCTACCATCTACCTACGCTGGCTTCCACTAGCCAAGCCAGTGTTGCCACCCAGATTAATGCCATTGACAGTCTAATCGATGCCCCCATCAACCAGGCCAACCTATCGCTAGGTCTACGTTATGACCCTCAAACCAATATTGATATGAAAGCTCCCGCAGCTAAACGCCCAAAAGCGTTGTAGCTGGGGTTTCTCGGGTCAACGACCAGAGCGTGTGGATGTTGCCATCCACACGACTTACC
>JABEVH010000221.1 GCA_013043915.1 Pseudomonadales bacterium | reverse complement strand
TGTCTTAATCCCTTTTAATCAGGGCAATGTATCTAACAGCGCCGCTCCGTGGAGTCTACGAATGAAGACGGGTCTTAATCCCTTTTAATCAGGGCAATGTATCTAACCACCGGCGTGTTTTATGTTTCCGCGGGGGATCATGTCTTAATCCCTTTTAATCAGGGCAATGTATCTAACGCTGAACCTTGAAATGGAGAACAGATCATGAAAAATCGTCTTAATCCCTTTTAATCAGGGCAATGTATCTAACTGGCCGATAAACACGAACGCTTGCAGATGGTCGTCTTAATCCCTTTTAATCAGGGCAATGTATCTAACGCGCAGGCTCGCAAGAGCTTGGCCATACATGCCGGATGGTCGTCTTAATCCCTTTTAATCAGGGCAATGTATCTAACCGAAATGACTTTTAATGACTGTGTTAATCGCGGCATGTCTTAATCCCTTTTAATCAGGGCAATGTATCTAACAAAGTAGCGTTAGATGCTTATAACGACTACGCCTGTCTTAATCCCTTTTAATCAGGGCAATGTATCTAACAAAAATGAATGCGTGGTAGTAGGGGATTATGAAACCGTCTTAATCCCTTTTAATCAGGGCAATGTATCTAACTACGACGAAGAACGGCAGTGGTACGTAGAAAAGGGTCTTAATCCCTTTTAATCAGGGCAATGTATCTAACAATTCATCGAAGCGAAGGAAGAATGAAATGAAAGTCTTAATCCCTTTTAATCAGGGCAATGTATCTAACAGCACGCGTCAACAAATGAGCAGAAATGTATTGGGTCTTAATCCCTTTTAATCAGGGCAATGTATCTAACGCGCAAAATGATGAGCACTTAATCTTAATGCATAGGGTCTTAATCCCTTTTAATCAGGGCAATGTATCTAACGTTGTAGACCTCGCCGGAAAGGAACTAACGCGGCTGTCTTAATCCCTTTTAATCAGGGCAATGTATCTAACCCCATATTTAATGGGGCCTCTAATAGATGCATTGAGTCTTAATCCCTTTTAATCAGGGCAATGTATCTAACATAGCAGCCTTCAATACACCAGGGGCTGCCGCCGTCTTAATCCCTTTTAATCAGGGCAATGTATCTAACGAAATAAATGGAGCTCTTAGTGCTCCTACAGAGTCTTAATCCCTTTTAATCAGGGCAATGTATCTAACGAAGAAATTCGTAAAAGGGCTGCTGAAATAGGTCTTAATCCCTTTTAATCAGGGCAATGTATCTAACGGCATAGGGCGCTCAGGTAATAGAAGCTGGACGTCTTAATCCCTTTTAATCAGGGCAATGTATCTAACCGACTAACCCTATAATGCTATTCAAAAACAACAAGTTACAGGGGTACTTCCCACTTTTCTTGGGCGCCAAAAAATTGACACTCATTTGGCTATTTTGTGCTGAGATTTTAACTTTTTAAAGATCAACTATCTACACCTTCCAAAGTATATAAACCCATGCCGAAAGATGTCTCTTTTCCTGCATGAAGCCACTGTCCAAGATACAGGTAACCAACTAATAAATCAAGGTTTCCGCGCAATTCCCATCGTCCAGATACCCCCCCTATAGTCATAGCCCGTTGCTGGCGCGCAGAGTAGCGCTCCCATTCTTTCCAGACCATTTTTTTTTGTTGCTCTAGCTCTCCTGCGGCCGCAATTATTGCTCGAAGATCGACCTTTAAATCAAGATTCATGTGTGCATTCAGGATCAGTGATATTCTGCGCAGGATGCTGGTCACCAGCAAGGGAGCCGTGAGGTGTTTTTCCCACAGCGGAACCTTGTCTTGCTCAATTCTTAAAGGTGTTCGAAAATTCAGTGCTACGCGCTCTTTTACTTGGATATCGGGGATAGTGAGCTGTGGTCGTGCAAAGTCCGGGTGATTTCTTTCGACTGACTGGCTGGGCAATTCTAAACTAACAGCTATGAGTTCTGCCTTCCCGTCCCTTTGATGACCCACCCCCTGAAGTAATGCTCGTTGCCATGCCAATATGATGACAGGCAAATCTTGCAAGGCTTTTCCCATGATCACCATATCAATGACAAGTTCCTCACCCACTTGATAGTCCGTACTACCCCATGGAGGAGGTTCTACCAAATAGGGAACAGGTATATTTTTCATACTCATGAGCCCTTCCCCTAACCGAGGCAAGGTATGTGGCTCGAACACTCGCGTATAGACGCACTCTGGTCCGTACATACAACCTGAACATTCGCTTTTACCCGTTATACAAGTAATTTGACGCAAAGCATTACCCCAAATACCTCGCAATACACCACCGCTATAGACCGGTAAAGTTAGAGGCGACAATACTTTGAAGATAAATCGATACCTACCCAAGGATAAAGTTTCTCCTGGCAATAGCTGTGTGATGGGCAGGAGGTGTTCTCTGGATTGATGGCCATGTGCTTCCATGATTAACGGCCTACACATTGCCATGGGCAACAGCCCAAGGCAAATACAAGCAAGTTGCCCACCTTTTGCATGGTCAAGTCTTGAATAACACCGGCATACGTCTTTTGCTGGCCTCTGTGCTCATGGACAAGAGTATGCTTATCCCCTGCTCCTCTGATGATACATTGATGGTCTATCAGCATCCTTCCCCCGAAAAATTAGGTAATAAATCCTCTTGCCAAGTAACCACACGTCCTGCATTTTCCTTGCACACCCGCACCAGGCCAATGCCATTCAATATAGCTTCTCTAGGATTGCATCTGATACTGCCTACAAAACGCCAGAAGACCTAATTGCGTTTCCAGCTAGGGGAGTGAACCCTGTCACCTACAAGGTTCATGCCTAGGATCACGATGTAAGTCTAGGGCAGTCTTGACGGACGCACAGCAACCGTACTCATTGCCCGTTCTCAAACACGATACTTTTTTGAGCTAAAACGAGTCCGTATGCGGCATCATTACGCTTACCCAAGTTAGTGATCAGATAAGATACAGCCACGCCTTTACCAAGGGTCTTTTCCAGGATCTTTTTGATACGCGACATTTTTTCCTGAAAATATTCAGGCGTCATGCCCTTGTCCTGAGTAAAGGTCTTTTTCAGACGCTCATCACCATCCGCTTCACCTCCCTTGACCTGATCATAATGATAGAGGCATTCTTCAGCCCACTGCGTATTGGGTTCTCCTCGGCAAAAGCTGACCGGGGGCTTGCTTTGCCGACAACGCCAAGCTAACCAGCGGTAAAAGGCTTGATATGAAGCATTCAGTGGCACTGGTCTGTCACCTACAAAAACACCCTGATCGGTAAAACGTAGGCGCTCAGTGCCGAGCTTTAACGAGCGATCAATATGACGCACCAGGTCGCTATACCCCATATCAGGCGGAAGAATATCTTCCTTAAGATGCGTACGTAATCGTATATAAGGAATTTCAGCCAAAGTCACCTGGGCATCACGTGCATCGAGTAGACGATTTCCCGATGCCTGCAAAATGCTACTTTGCGGTGTGGGATAATAAAATGTAGGCAAAGACTCAAAGTTTTCGCTAACCAATACATGAGATAACCTGTCTTTGGGACGCCCCAGCATCGACAAGGCGTAACCTAGATGAAACCCCATAGTCTTGCGACCACCGGCCATGGACACATGGAGTTCCGTATCAGGATCATCGGTAAATTTCTGCAGTAACTGAGTCATGCAGTCAGCAGCTGCTTCGTTGTCCTGCTGACAGCGTATATCATTGAGCTCCACACCCTGCTTATCCTTGATTACCACAATATGTGACTGATCAAAGACGGGCAGCTTGAACTGATAATCCTGGCACAGCGCCTTTAGCCGACCGTCGCGCAGCAAAGCCATCTCTGCCTTCACTGCGCCATCTTTGGTGGTGACTATATAGATTTCATCAGGAATCCACGGCGTTACATTGACAGCCAACGCATACAGAGTTTCAGTAATAATCTGCGGGGACATACCGCTGACGGCTATTAATACACGGTGTTTTGCTGACATTCTTGAACCTCCTGGATTGAATAGGCAAACAGTTTATGGCAGCTAGTTCGTTCATGAATATTTAACAAGATTGGCAAATTCTAAGTCGATGGCAAATTGCCCAAAGCATAACTCAAGGCTGAATCATTGTTTTCACCGACGACCCATACAACAACCCCTACACTCAAGCAGCGGTGTACCAGCGAGCTAAAACTATCTTTCCCCATGTTCCTGCGTGCTAGTGGCGTCGTAGCAATCATCAACTTCATCTTGCCGCGGTCCTTCGCCCACGAAGATATCTGCTCTTCCCATTGCGCCACTTTGCCCTGAAAAACATCAGCCTTGCATTCGATAGCCAAAAAACTCTGTCTGTAAGCCAGCAGAATATCTCCTTCACGTTTACCTGAGATGGAACCATCACTCTTCAGCCGCAACGACTTTAAATAGGCCCCTTCGCGGTCAGCTGCACTACGTGCAGCTTCAGAAGTCGACTTAATGTTTCTGCTCAGCATCCCTTCGTTCAATTGCAAACGATGTTGCAAATACTCGGCCACCCAGTGCTCAAACCATTGTGAAGAAATCCATTTTTGCCATGATTTCGCAAATGGGTGTTCAGGGTGCCAATGTACGCCCTGCTTATCCCAAGTCAGCGGTCGGTCAAGTTCAGGCAAGCAACCCATGAGCTCACTTATCAAGGCCTCAATGTCAGGTTCAGGAACCCCTTGTGGCCAGTACCATGCATTTTGTTTTTTGATGCCAAACATATGCTCCAAACACTGGACCAAACGAAACCATGCCGTACCCTCTTCAGCTTCTTGCATTAACCGCTGATCGTAGAAAAGATATTGATTAGGCTGCAGCCAAATAGATTCAGGCAAGGGGCCCTCTTCAACGGAGCTGAAGTACAGACGAGCAAACTCCAAGGGAGAAATTTTCTCCTCGGAAAGATCCAAGGTTTCTGTCAGCTGATATTGACCTTCCCTGTACTCAAGAACTTCAAGCGTAGATTGACCATCTACATAGGGCTGATAGTGCAAGCTAGACCAAGCATGTGCGCAGATCATATCTTCGACCAGGTTCTTGGTCCCCCCTGTAAAATTGAGCACACAGGGCACATCACCCAGAGCACGAAGTTTTGGCAACAATTTATTCTGGATCCAGGGAGTGATATCTTTTGACAGAGTTTCTCCCTTAAAACTGTCATCAGACAACTCAATTAAATTTAGCTGGGGTGCCAGATTTTCCAGCTGACTTCTTAACCGCGGGCCCGCATGCTCTTTCATTCTCTTGGAAATCACCAGCCAGACCGAGAGCAAAGCCTGCTGTTTATGCCAGTAACGGCAGGCTCGTAATTCAGCCAGATTATGATCAGACACCACAATCACATAATGAAACGGTTTCATGCTGTGTCACTCAGTGAAAATTAAAAGGCAGGCTGCGCTTTAATAGCTCGATTCTTTCTTCCTCCGAAATATCTGGCACTACCATACGTTCAAGATCAGCCCATGGAAGGTTCTTCAATTGCAATGGCTTCAGGTCTGCCAACCGGTTCACTTCAACGAGCCAACCCCATGACTGCCCCATGGCAGCCATCACCCATCCCATCCACTGCATCGTGATACCCTGATCATCATTGCAAGCATCCACGGCTCGTTGTAAACAGACCTTGCCCAGCGCGGGATCTGTATCGCGCAACAGCCAGGCACGATAGAAATCTATGAGGGGCCAGGGGTGCCCCCAACCGACATACCAGTCATCCCCACGTTTCAGGTAGTTTTTTAAATATTGACCTGACTCTTTATTCAGGACAGCAGCGCGTAACAAGAGATAATGCTCAAAGCGTTGGCCTTCTTGTGCCTCAGCGTCATCAGTTGCATGGATAAGGAAACCTACAAACGATTCTGGATTTTTACCTAGTAACCTTGGCCAATCAGCAGATTCAAACAATCCTAAATCCAGTTGCAACTGAGCACGATAATTGCGGGTCTGTCTCGCTAACCGATCGCGGTCAACAGGATCGCTCAGCCGACCAAAAACCTGTAGAGCTTCATTAAATGCACTCATCGCTTCCTGGGAAAGTTGTCTAAAAGCATAAATCTGTCCCAAACTCGACAGCAATTTGCCGCGTAACTCTAATCCTAAACTTGAGACAGGCATAGCTAACCATGGGCGCAAGATCTGATCTGCACGCTCAAACTCAAAAACATTGGTCAAGGATATAGCCACCCTCAGCTGGGATTGACATACCAAGCGTATATCTTCATCCATCAGTGTATTACCCAACGAGAGGCACTCGACCACGTCAGAGGACTGCACAAGCCCGCGGTGATTATCCGCACTTATCGAAACAGACAAGGCTTCCAATTTTATTCGGGCAGGCACATGTTCCTGTTCAGGCTGAAAGTTCTGCAACCAACGTACTGCCGGCACCAAGGACTTCAGGTCGAAATTCTTTTGTCGCAAACGCAAGGTGACTTCCGAGAGACACGCCTTCCACAGCGCTACATCGAGACGTGCACGATCACCCAATCTAGCCATGATTTCGCTCACCAGGCTACCTTGGGGCTCGACACCTAAGTATTGAACCATGTCAAACCAAGTCTCTGCATCGAGAACTTCATCCTTACTCCCATCGAGCAGTCCATAGCTACGTTGCAATGAACTGATCTGCGGCAACAGTAAGCAGTGCCCTTCCCACTGAGAAATTTTCAGACGTTTTTTCGGCTCACTATCCCCTGATCCCCATGTATGGGCAATCGCATCGACATACGATAATCCCTGCAGTTTATTTTTGGCCACTATCTCCAAATGCACAGACAACCCCGCGTATCGCTCAGGACTTAAGACACGGAGCTCAGGCTCAATTGTATGTCGCAGCGATTCTATGGGAGTCCCCTCTACAAATGGCTCTCGTTGCTCCACATGGAATCTGACCTGCGTCTCCTGGCCTGGTGTCATCGGTAACAACCGGAGTACTAGCCTGATGGTGTGGTACACCATGGCAAACCAACTTTCCTGTCCAAGCAAGACATCATCATCCAGACTAACACCTACAATACCGACGGGTAAGTTCAATAGCGACTGCAAAGCCTTGTTAATCTCAGCATGAGACGCTTTGGTGGCATGAAATTCTACATTTATAGGGGGGAGTTTAGTGCCACAGGGAACAACCAGGGCGACATGTTTACCCCGACCCTTTCCCTCGTCTCCTTCAGAAAAAATACTACCAGTCTCATCGATATAAACATCCCAGCTTTCGGCAGTTGCCAGATGACGCAAACTATTGGGATGATGCCCGTCAACAAACACAGGCCCACATAATTTAACCTCAGGTTTAAGTTCTTTCTTTTTGAGCTGCGCTTTCGCCTGTTCCTTTTTGGCCACCCAAGCTAAGTGTTTTTCACTCTCTCTATGTAAATAGGAGATCATTCTTGGAAATTCACCTTTTCGCTTCAGCGCGTCCATCTCCTGTTTTACCAAGTCCCTGATGGTAGTATCACTATTCAAACCTTGAGTTTTTCGTTTCAGCGCAGTCCAGATTTGATTGGCTTCACGTCCTTGTTTCAAAGCGTCCTCAGCTTGGTTAAAGATGCTAGGGCGGAGCTTAGCCTGTACCACCAGATCTTTGATAAGACGGTCATTCTCTGCAGACTTGCTATAGCTCGCAAACTTGAAAATACTCGCTATCAATTTTTTATCTTCAAGGCCTGTGTTTTGGAGCACTTGAGCGACAATTGGCTCTGCTTCTTGTGCTATGGGAAGATATTCCTGAGAAACATTGCTCTGGTTTACTTGCTGACTATGATCCGTTATAGGTGTCTTTATAGTCGCAACGACTTCCTTGACTTCATAGTGCTGCAAACGCGCATGACACTGATGCATCATCTCTGCCGTTAACTCTTGGCCTCGCAAGTTTTCAGGAATTTCCAGCGATAAATTGAGATAACGAGCACCCAGACTATATAGATGAGCAGCCAGATTCATGGGCAATGTTCCAACCACGGTGTCTCCCTTCTGAACCACGTCCTCTGGCCCTAGATGTGTCACCATGTTGTCTATCTGGATCCCCTGTTGCATGATCCACGCTTTGGCGCCTTCATGCCTGCCCACAAACCATGTCGTCATCTACATTCCCCTCAATTGATTGAAAATAGTTGTTAATCTCAAAAATACTGTCCACAAGAGATTATTACACTCATGATCCTATCGATTATCATCCTACAGCCTGCCCTTTGGCCTCAGCGATTTGCCAATCTTGGATACTCATGCCGTTTCGGTGAGCTTACAAATGAAAGCAGGCATAGCCTGATCAAGCTACATGCTTAGACATATAAGAGTTCATTACCCAAAGGATTTATTCTAGTCATGTCTATCAAGGTTTGCTGCCTTTCAGCATATCTGACCGCTTTTCAACAGCAATTACTCCTATATGACACGAACAAAATTTATATTTAATTTAATGTTTTTATCGTCCTCCCGGTTACCTTAATATCACGGTCAAATTTTACTTGCTACGAGGCTTCTTGATGACAACTTGGTTTGTTTCCGAATACGAACGATCCCACTTCTGGCTAAAAACCATGTTGAAAAAGGGCAGGCTACCTGACTTAGAGGTTGATCATTGGGTAACCGGCATTGATGTCAAAAAAATCCAGGAAGGCGATCTCGTTTTAGGTACACTACCTCTATCCATCATTTTGCAGTTGAATGAGCGCAAGGCCCGTTTCAAGGCTTTGGTGCTTAAACGCATGCCTCGTCCAGGACAAGAATTTACCGCAACTGAACTTGCTCATGCTGGGGCACGGTTTATTGAAGTGCAAATGCTCGACCCTCAGGCAACCGTCACCACAGATATTGTTGTCCCCCCCAGCGAAGAGAATATAAGCGAATCTTGGTTAAGTCAGGAACAAGTACATATCGGCTTCGTCAGTGACCAGTTGGCTCCCCTTTACTTGGCTTCGCGTGAGTTTGCAGAACACATACGGCATCTTGAGCTATTAGTAACATCAAGATTCAAAAAACAAGCTGAAATCCTTCGTACTACGCTTACGCCGTATATAAGCAATATCACACTCACAGAATTTAACGACAACAGTTCCTACCCTCAGCTACTTGAACAACTTGAACAGGTGTGTAACCGATTAATAATTGAATACCCTCATGCCCGACTGGTAGGAAATCTGACCGGCGGAACTAAATTAATGTCCATGGCTCTATCTGCCCAACTGCATGTATTTCATCGCTATACACCCATTCAAACTCTATATACACATACAGAAGTCTCTGGTAACCGTTATGAGTTGATGACTCCCTCTGACATCATGCCTATGAAAACGAACATGTCTATTCGTGAATACTTGCTACTGCAGGGTATTCAGATAGATGACAGCCCGGGCAAAGGCATTCGCAGTGAAGACGAATCTTGGAGACAAAACGCCGAGGGACGTGCAAGGCTTACAGAAGATCTTTATCGACTTGATAGCAACTCACTAATAATGCTCAATACCTTGGCCTCTCATGCTCGCATACAATATACCCTAGGTCGCCCACGTGGATCTGAGGAAGGATTACGTGCCAATCAAAAAACCTCTGTAGATGTTGCTCAGTTTGTCAACAACAACTGGCATAAGTCGCAATGGGCTAATATTCATCGTTTACTCATTCAACATGATTGGCGTATTACAAAACGATCAGATACTGGAACTCATATACTGCACTTCAAGAATCACGAAGAGGCTCACTACCTCGGTGGTACTTGGCTTGAAGAATGGCTTTGGTTCAGACTGAAAGATCTTGGTTTTGAGCAGGCTGGAGCCTTGGGTGTCGGGGTAAATGTATTGACTGATACTCATGAGGTAGACAATGAATTTGATGTCATCATGATTTGGAAAAACAGGTTACTAGCTATCGAATGTAAAACTTCCCTGCAGAATAATGACAAAGCCAGCAGTCAACTCTACAAACTTGATTCCAAAAAAAGACGCATCAGTCAACTGCATGGCCTTGGTGTCTACATCTCTAAACATGCTGTAAGCCAAGAGTTTCTGATGCGATGCCAAGACCTGAGAATTCATGTACTTGCTGGCGAACCTTTAAAATCCCAAGGCAACAAAATCAAAGAATTCAAGTGTCAACGACCGGATCGCATTAAACAGATGGTCATCTCATGGAAGGAGATGGGACGGTTCTTAACCAATGAAGGTGTCTCGGCTATATACGAGGACAAGATCTAACTGATCCATCAATAACCAGGGGGGTACCTGCATGCAAAATTACAGGCACCCCTTTTACCATGAACTGCCATTAAAAGGCTGAGGGTTTAGTTTTGTTAGAGTTTCAAGAATGCGTTGACATGATTGTACCCTCTGTGGGGATCGACACCCTGTATAAGGCAGCTGCTGAATATGCTTATGAACTCACTAGTCGTTTTAAGGGAGTTCGTATTGTATCCCTAGCCAGCATAGACCCCTCCTTACATAAGAAGGCCTATGAATCACTACTATTAGCTGGTGTGAGCAGCTTTATTGAAGGTCACGCTGAATTTTTCATGCCCAATGTTCAGCATCTTGGCATGCGACTTGATGACCTTTTTGAACTTCCTGGCACACTGTCGATACCCCTAGATGGGCTTGGAGGTATGCTCGACATACTCCATAAAAACAATAAGTTTATTGTTCGCGACATCTACAACAGCATGTCGATGTTCGGCTTGGACTTGATCCTTCCCAAGGAAGGTAGCATGTACCTTGCTAACAGGCTCAATAAGCAAAATTTATTTATACCACACCAGTTCGATTCAGAACTCCCTTTGTTTTTGAACTAACGATTCATAAGCCTTGTGGGAAGAGGCTCAAGTTCCTCCCCCACTAAGCTCTCCTGATCAGCAAATAATGTTCTCTAGCATTTATCTCAGGGTTAAATGAACCACTTGGCTAGACCACCCGAGTTCAACGGCAAGTCTTGTAAGTCACTGTTTTTATTGAAACCTGTTTAAAAAAATTCCACTACAGCAGCGCCAGTCCTTCCGTAGACAGGGGGC
>JABEVH010000220.1 GCA_013043915.1 Pseudomonadales bacterium | reverse complement strand
TGCTATTTCCTTGACATAGGATGAGGTGGAAAAATCCAGACTAGCCTGCTTGGTTTCTTCTGTGAATACAGGATGGTCAAATTCAATGGTAAATGTCACGCGAAAACCATCAAAGGGCGTAAGTTCGGCCCACTTATCGCCATCACTGACACGAACTGGCTGCTTAATACGAACAAACCTCTTAGGTGCGTCCTGTTCAACGATGCCCGCCGCCTGAATCAAAAACACGAAAGGACCAGCACTCCCATCCATGATGGGTATCTCTTGGGCACTAATTTCCACCAAGGCATTGTCAATACCTAGTCCCGCCATCGCTGACATCAGATGCTCAACCGTAGCCACCTTGATACCATCCTGAACCAGGGTCGATGACATGGTGGTTTCGCCGACAGCCAGAGCCCTTGCCGGAATATCCACGGGAGGACTGAGATCACTGCGCCGAAAAATAATCCCCGTATCCGTGGGTGCAGGGCTGACGGCCACATAAATACGCTCACCACTGTGTAACCCGATACCGGCTGCACGTATGGTGTTTTTTAAAGTCCGCTGTCTCAACATAATAAATTGTTTCAAATTCTTTCAGGAAATGGTAGCAGACCCACCTAGGGGTCTGCAAACGCAAAGTCCTACCTTCTTTTTTAATCTGCCTGACGGCGCAGAAATGCTGGGATATCCAGATAACTAACATCCTTGTTACGAGGAGCTGCCGCTGCAGCAGGGCGAGAGCCTGCCTGGCGACGTGTAATCGCAGGTTCGTCATAACCTGAATAGTCCGGCTGAGATACCGTCGTGCGTGCCGTAACTGCGGACATAGTACTCAAATTCCCAGGCATAGCTACGGAAGCTGTTTGTACCGCGGGTACTTCCTGCTGGCATAGGCCTGTCGCCACGACAGTGACTAAAATCTCATCACCCATACTTTCATCCAAGATAGTACCGACAACCACATGGGCAGACTCATGCGCCAAGCCATGAACAATACTACCCACCGTGTCAAACTCATCAATACCTAGTCCAGAATTGGCAGCAATGGAAACCAGCACACCACGGGCTCCCTGCAGCTTTACGTTGTCCAGCAAGGGGCTAGAGATAGCCAGTTCCGTAGCCTTGCGAGCACGATCTTCACCGCTCGCCGTGCCCGTGCCCATCATGGCCATACCCTGCTCTGACATCACCGTACGCACATCAGCAAAGTCAACATTAATGAGGCCGTGACGCAAAATCATATCGGCGATACCTCGAACTGCGCCGAGCAATACATTATTGGCAGCAGCAAACGCTTCAACCAAAGTCACTTTGCCCATCACCTCTAGGAGGCGGTCATTGGGGATGGTAATCAGGGAATCTACCTGCTCTGACAAAGCCTTAACGCCAGCCATGGCTGACTCGATACGCTTCTTTCCTTCAAAGCGGAAGGGCTTGGTCACCACACCGACGGTCAATACCCCCATCTCACGCGCCACTTCAGCAACGACCGGGGCTCCACCTGTCCCTGTACCCCCCCCCATACCGGCGGTGATGAACACCATATCAGCTCCCGCCAAAATATCGCGAATGCTGTCTCTATCTTCAATAGCAGCCTGTCGCCCAACTTCAGAGTTTGCCCCAGCTCCCAATCCACGCGTTACGTTCTTGCCCAATTGCAGGCAAGTCGGCGCTGACATCTTATGCAAAGCCTGTATATCCGTATTGGCACAAATAAAATCAACCCCGGGCAACTGGC
Source organism: Pseudomonadales bacterium (assembly GCA_013043915.1). Taxonomy (GTDB): domain Bacteria; phylum Pseudomonadota; class Gammaproteobacteria; order Pseudomonadales; family Moraxellaceae; genus JABEVH01. The sequence continues at coordinate 2,736 of JABEVH010000220.1, read as the reverse complement.
TATTCACCATATGCTGGACAGCATTGCTACCGCCGCCTCCGACGCCAATCACCTTGATCACGGCGTTGCTGTGTTCTGGCAGTACGTCGGCTAACTCAAAAACATGACTCATGGCACTCTCCTGATATTCGATCCGTTGTGATTTTTAAATGCAAATTTAAAAGGTACGCGCCAACCAGGCACGAACCTTACCGACGACACTGCCCCCATCTACATCTTGACGACGCTGAACTAAACTGCCCCCGCCTTGTCCCTGCATCAGCTCCTGCTGCCCATACATCAACAAGCCGATGCCTGTGGCATACATGGGGTTACGCAAAATATCGGCCATGCCGCGCAAACGCGGGCTATTGGGCATACCAATACGCACCGGCAGATGAAATATCGACTCAGCCAGTTGCACTGAGCCCTCGATACACGACGAGCCGCCGGTCAGAACGATACCGGCAGGCAGCCGATGTAACATATCGCCTCGCTCAAGCTCGCCTAGCACCAGAGAAAATAATTCGTCATAGCGTGGCTCGACCACTTCGGCCAAGGTCTGCCGTGACAGGCGCCGGCTGGCTCTATCCCCCATACCAACCACCTCGATTTCCTGATCTGCCGTCACCATCTGAGCAAGTGCCGAGGCATACTTGATTTTGAGTTCATTGGCATCTTGCGTCGGCGTGCGTAACGCCATGGCGATATCATTGGTCACCTGATCACCCGCAATCGGGATAGTCGCGGTATAGCGTATGGCTCCCCCCATAAACACCGCAATATCAGTGGTTCCAGCTCCGATATCGACCACACATACACCCAGTTCACGTTCATCTTCAGTCAGCACGGACTGACCAGAAGCTAATTGTTCCAGAATGATGCTTTCTGCTTGCAAGCCGCAGCCCTGTACGCATTTTTCAATATTGACGTAGGCATTGCTGGCGCAAGAAATGACATGAATATGCCCTTCAAGACGTTGCCCTGACATACCAATGGGATGACGCACATCAGGTTGATCATCAACCAGAAAGTCCTGCGGCAATATGTGCAAAATCCGGTGATCAGCCGGAAGCGGACCACTCTTGGCTGCGTCAATGACACGATCCATATCCTGGGCGGTCACTTCACCTTCGCGCGTAGCAACCACGGCAGCAGCGTTACGCCCACCGATATGACTGCCCGCAATACCTACATAGACGGTATGTACCCTGCAATCAGCCATCAGTTCCGCCTCACTGACAGCACCCTGTATAGCCTGCATGGTCTGATCGATATGGGTCACGGCTCCACGGCGCATCCCCAAGGAGGGACGTCGTCCCACCCCGAGAATTTCAAGCGTATCGTCGTCATTGACCCTGGCCACTATCGCAACCACCTTGGATGTGCCTATATCTAGGGCAGCAATCATGGGCTGCGCCTCTGCACCACGTAAGCCTCGGCCCGGAAATTTACTCAAGCTCCCCATGTGACTACACTCCCTCAATGTCGAAATAACGATGTTGTCGTTGATACAGGCTTCCAGGCGACGGCGATGCCGTTGTGGTAACGCAGATCCACGCTATTAATTTGGTTCTGGCGAGAAGCTAGCTCTCTCTGGTAAAGCAAGACGAAGCGCTGCAATTTGGTCAAGGTGTCCTCCCGATCCACCTTGACCTGCAAACCGTTATCCAGCTGTAAAATCCACGACATACGCTCAGTAAGTTCCAGTGACTGAACATGAATTCCAAGTGGATGCAAAATGGCATTCATGGCACGGTACTGCTCCATGACATAACTGGCCTGATCAGCCGGGCCATATAAAATAGGTAGTCCCTGGATCAGCGTCACTTGTGAGGGGGTAAATACATCACCCCGAGAGCTGATGTAGCTTTTGCTCCCCCAGTGCGCAACGGGTTGACGTTCCCTGACCTGAACATCAAGACTGTCCGGCCATATCCGGCTTACTCTGGCCTGTTCAACCCAAGGTGAGGCCATGGCTGCCTGACGAACGCTCTCCAGATCGACGCTCATAAAACTTCCGTGTACCGACTGGGCAAGTAACGCTGAAAGCTCATCGCGACGCAGTCGACGAAAGTCACCATGCACGCGTACGGACTGCACGGTAGCACCATGATTAACCTGATGTACAACGCGAATGCAGCTAACTGCCAGCACAATCACCATGGCAAAAAACACCAGATCCAGCAGCCGTTTTCCCCAGGCAGGGGCATTCCAGTGCATGTCTCGCAGCAGAGTCATCGAGGTCATGATAGGGTTTGCTCCAAAATAGTCATGCACAGTTCCGAGAAATTAATGCCTGCTGCCTGCGCGGCCATGGGCACCAGAGAATGATCGGTCATACCAGGCACCGTATTGATTTCCAGCAACCAGAACTTACCCTGCTGGTCACGCATGACATCAATACGCCCCCATCCTTTCGCACCTACAGCGTGGAACGCCTCTAGGGCTAATGTTTGCAGGGCTTGCTCATCAGCTTGAGATAACCCGCAGGGCAGCAAATACTTGGTGTCCCTCGCCTGATACTTGGCATCAAAGTCATAGAAACTATGGCTAGTCTCTAACCGTATAACAGGCAAAGCTCGCTCCCCTAATACAGGAACCGTATACTCTTCCCCTTGCACCCAGGCTTCTGCGATCACGATGGCATCCAGATCAGCAGCCTTTGCCCACGCTATCGGCAAATCCTTGACTACATCAACTCGACTCATCCCTAAGCTGGAGCCTTCGTGAACCGGCTTGATCATTAGCGGCAGG
>JABEVH010000219.1 GCA_013043915.1 Pseudomonadales bacterium | reverse complement strand
TCAGTATCTTTGATGCCAGAATGGATCAGGTCTATGTGGCTGCCTTTGTTTGTGAGCAGGGTCAGATGCAGCGCGTGAGCGAAGATAGCCTACAGGCGCCTGAACAGGTCGAGGTGCCAGCAGGGGCGTGGTTTGTGGCCGGCAATGGCTTGGTGTATCGCGAGCGTTTGCATCTTCATATGCTGGGTGGTGATGAGCAGGCTTTGCCGGATGCTCAGGATGTTGCAGCCCTGGCTGCTGGCATGGCTGAACAAGGTGCGGCTTGTGATGCAGCAGAAGCCTTGCCCGTTTATTTGCGCCATGATGTCTGGAAAAAACTGCCAGGACGATGAGGTTTTCGATGACGATTGCATGGGATTTTTCTCGTCCCCATCTGTTGCAAAAGAGCGTGTTGCCTGAACATATGGATGCTATGGAACATACCAACAATGTTGTGTATTTGAGTTGGATGGAAGAAGTTGCCTGGGATCATTCCCAAAGATTGGGACTCTCCATGGCAGATTATGAACGTTTGGGATGTGGCATGGTGGCGCGACGCCATGAAATTGATTACTTGACTCCTACCTATGCGGGTGAGATTCTGCTACTGGGTACTTGGATTATTGAAGCCAGCCGGTTGTCGACTCGACGTGCTTACCAGTTCGTGCGTGTAGCTGATGGAGTAACCGTGCTGCGAGGGTGTACCCTCTGGGTTTGTGTCGATTTGCAGTCGGGCAAGGTCAGGCGTATGCCCGATATCTTTGTTCAGGCCTACATCGTATCAACATAGCCGAACCTACAGCGCGGTGCAGGTTTGCTATACTGCAGTTTCATCAACGACGCTTTCATCATGCGCATAACAGCCTATCTGCCCTCGCCATCGGCGAGTACACGACAAAATAATTCGGAATCGGCACCGTATACCCGTCGTGTCGGGGATGGGGCTGCGACAACGTCCGGGTCGAATACTTCGCCGGGTACGATGCTGGTGCCTGTATCTTCGTCGGCTGCTTCTGCCGATGCCACTCTGAATCAGCGTAAGGCCATGCAAGCCTATCAGTCCATACAGCGTTTGGCACAAAGTTCAGTTGAAGTCATGGGGCTGGATGTCAGCGCATGAGTCGGTATGACGATGTGTGCCACCTTTGTTATGCACCGGAGGTCGCTACTGATCAGGTAGCCTTGATGGCCGAGCGGTTGCAGCTTAAAGCCTTAGAGGTTGTCAATTTTCGGGATTATTGTCGGCATCACCCAGAATCGGCCTGCGTGTTGTGGCTGGATGGCGAAGGGTTAGCGCTGCGTGAAGTTCGCCCTGATGCCCCTGGGCCTGTGCGTGTTGATTTTCGTGAAGCGGGGATGACCTGGCGGGTTCAGCATGGTGGAGGAGCGGGCGAGATGATAGCGCGCGCCTGTGGTCTGCGCCGACAGGCAGGACTTACCGTGCTGGATGCTACGGCGGGGCTGGCACGCGATGCCTTTTTACTGGCCAGCCTGGGTGCCCAGGTCTTGATGTGTGAGCGTTCACCACTCATTCTGGCCTTGCTTGAGGATGGGTTGAGTCGGGCGGCCGTAGATACCGCATTGACCGATGTCTTTGGTCGCATGCATTTATTGTCAGGCGATGCAATCAGTCGAATGCATCAACCTGATTTGCCTGAAATCGATGTGGTGTATTTAGATCCCATGTTTCCTCAACGAGAGAAATCTGCACGCGTCAAAAAGGCGATGGCAGCTTTTCAGGGGCTGCTGGGGGAGAGTGATGATGGAGCTTTTTTACTAGCTCCAGCGCTGCAGCTTGCACGGCGGCGTGTGGTGGTGAAACGCCCCCGCTTGGCTGCTTGCTTAGGTGATATCAAGCCCGATGAAGTGATTTCAGGCAAAAGCAGCCGGTTTGATCTGTATTTTCCGAAAAAGCGTCGTTGAAGTGGATTGTGTCTTTCGGCGTGGTTCAGGACTCAATCTGTTGTACAACGGACAGAGATTTTTCTGCGTGCCGTGGAGCGATCAAGGGTAGGATGAGAGTGAAGGTGGTGCCTTGGCCGAGGGTTGAAGCGACGGATATCTCTCCCCCTAGCGTGGCTGTGACCAGATTGTAGCAAATATGAAGGCCTAATCCCGTGCCACCGTTGCCCATGCGAGTGGTAAAGAAGGGTTCAAAAAGACGTTTGAGGTTTTCTTGGGGAATGCCTGTGCCGTTATCGGTAAAGGTAATCATGACCTGATCTCCTTGACGATGAGCAGCTATGTGGATGTTGGGCTCAATGATATGGTCAAACGCATGCAGCACGGTATTGTTAATGAAGTTACTAAATATTTGTATAAGTGCGCCGGGGTAACTGTCCATGAGGATGTCGGACTCGATATCCAGTGAGATTCGCACATGGAATTTGCGGTAAGTGGGTTCCATGGAAGTGATTGTTTCATGGATGGTGCGTTCCAGAGGGAAACTGCGGCGCTGGTCACTAATTTGATCCACAGCGATTTGTTTGAAACTGCTGATCAGGGAGGCTGCACGATTGAGACTGCGGACCAATAGGTCCAGCGATTGCTGATGGGTATCCAGCAGTGACATAAATTCGATACGGCTGATGTTTCCTGTTTCAGCACGTGACTGGAAGGAGCGGTCTTGCTCCTCTATGCTGGTTGCAATCAGCAACGCATTGCCCAAGGGGGTCCCTAATTCATGGGCGACTCCTGCTACAAGTTGTCCCAGGGCAGCCAGCTTCTCGGATTGAACCAGTTGTTTTTGTGCGCGCTGCAGTTCATCGACCACGTTCTGCAGGCTACGATTGGCTTCACGTAGCTGCTGAGTGCGCTGCTCTACATTTTTTTCCAGGGAGGAATTAAGAGACTGAGTTTCAGCGCGTGAGGCTAGCAGAGCCCGCCAACGTTCTTCCACCGCATCAGTCATACGATTAAACAAGATGGCCAGGCGCGAAAGTTCATCATGATTATCTATAGGAACCCGTCGCGAGTAGTCTCCATTAGCGATGTCCATGAATGCTGCATTCAGGTTACGTAGGCGTTGTCCAAGGCGATGTCCAAGCAGCGTAATGCTCAGCAGGGCCAGGGTCAAGACGAGGAAAAGACCCAGACTGGCATTGCGAATCAGGGCTGCACGGTAAAGCGTCATGTCCGTAGTTTGATAGCCGTACTGCAGGTATCCAATATCATCGGTATTGAAGAGTATGCGTTGTCGTACATGGATGATGTCAGGAACGACCTTGAGATTATCCGGATTTTGGGGTGCGGGCAGAGTTAGCGGTACATTGCCAGCCTTAAGCATGATCTTCTGGCCGTTAGATATGATGATATATTTTATGAGACTGCTATGACTGCCTACCAGTTCGTTAAGGTAGTCCTGCAGGATATGAACCTGAGTGTCGGTCGCATAAGGTACGATGGCAAGATTAAGCAGCTGCGAAGTTTCGCTCAGCGATAACCGCACCTGCGAGAGGGTGGACTCGCGAATAAAATGGGCCATGGACCAAATCAATACCCCCAAGACGGCAGTCATGAGGCTGAGGCCGAACAGGGTGATCTTAAGTTTGAGTGACCACGATTTAAACATCCATTATCCGGTTCAGTGTGGTTTGCTGCTAAGTCTAGACAATTTATAGGGATATCACCTTATTCTGAACTATGAACACTTGTCCGCGCATTCCCCTTGCTAGGTGAGTTCCGAACCAGCATTGCACCAGCAGGGGGTCAAGCGGACGGTTTTGGGGTTGACTTGGCTTTT
>JABEVH010000218.1 GCA_013043915.1 Pseudomonadales bacterium | reverse complement strand
GAACAACAACTTAAGCATGCACGATATCCTCTGGAACAGGCTGGTTTTGTGGGTCACGCCAGTCTCTTTGAATGGCTCCATCTTCCATGGCCAGCACGCGGTCGGCGTGACGTACCAGGCGCGGGTCATGACTGACGCATAGCACCGTGGTTCCATGCTCGCGCGCAATACGATGCAGCATGTCGATGATGGCCTGTCCATTGACGGCATCAAGGGCACTGGTAGGTTCATCGGCAAACAGGAGTTGCGGTGCTTTGGCCAGTGCTCGTGCAATGGCTATTCTCTGTTTTTCACCGCCTGAGAGTTCAGCAGGATAGCGATCAGCGCGTGATAACATGCCGACTTCATCGAGCGCATCGCGGGCGCGTTGATGAATCTCACGCAGCGGCAATTTAAGGTAGGAGAGCGGCAATTCAACCTGCTCACGGGCAGTCAGGGCAGGGAAAAGGTTAAAGCCCTGGAATACAAATCCGGTATGATGCAGCCGGAAGCGTTCAAGCTCGCTGCGACGCGCCCGACTCAAGTCTTCACCTAAAGCTACAACCCGGCCTTCGTCGGTATTTTGCAGCCCGCTGACGATAGATAACAACGTACTTTTGCCACATCCGGAGGGTCCGACGATCAGGGTCAGTTCGGCAGGCATCACCGACAAGGATAAGCGGGTTAGCACCTGTACACGAATCAGGCCACTAAGAAATGACTTGCTGATCAGATGGGCTTGCAGGGAGGGTGTGCGGTCGAGGGGCATAAGTTTACCTCAACAGCAGCGCAGGATCGGCGCGCATCAGGCCACGCATGGCGAACAACCCGGATACTACGGCAAGCAACAGGACCAGAACCACACAGATCAGTGCCGTCGGTACGGTCATGTCTACCGGAACATCGCGGCTATGCGCTATTCCCAGTAACAGGGCACTCATGACACCACTGAGCAACAAGCCTAAGCCACCTACCCACATGGCTTGCTCAAAGACCATCCAGCGTAGTGCTGACATGCCAGCACCTAGCGCATTGAGGGTGGCGTACTCACGTGAAGAGCCGATGACAACCGCCATCAGCGATTGGCTGGAGATAATGGCGCTAACCATAAAAACGATAGCGGCTAGAAATACCACCGCCACACCGGCACCGGTGTCAAAAAGCCAGAACAATTGCGACTGACGTGCAAAATCATGTGCTGTCCACAGTTGATAGGGACCAAAGGTGTCATGTTTTTCGCGTTGCAGCTGATGAACGGTGGCAGTGGCAGCATCGGGATGTTTCAAGCGCGCGATAAAGTAGGTTGAATGGTACAGATTCTGGGGGTCTGCGCTGATCCAGCGTGCTGTATCCAGCGAGGTCAATACATTGACACCGCCTAAGGCCCTGAGGCCGCTGATCGTCGCTACGACATGCACCTCATGATGATCTATCCAAGCATGATCACCGAGTTTAACCGATAACTGCTCAAGGTCGGCGCGATCAACGATGACAGCACCTGGTTGCTTCAGTTGTTCACGAACCGAGGGCAATAGCAAGTGACTGAACATCAGTCCACGGGCATGCGGGTTGATACCATTGACTGAAATGGAAACGCCTCCCCCACGAGGGCCTCGCCAGTCCGAGTCCAGCCAGAGCATGGGTTCTACTTGGGTGACTTGCGGATCCATGCGCAATAACATTTCAACATCATTGCTGATGTTACGCCCCAGGTTGACACTTTGTGTGCCGGGATAGCCTGCCCAGATATCTCCTGAGCTAGCGGTGACATAGACAGCAGCACTACCAAATATACCGAGAACCAGTCCGGCTTGGGCTATCAGCAACAGACCAGCAAAACCTGTCGCCATGATGGAGGGGAAAAAACGTGGCCATTCGCGCCACAGTGTTTTACGAGCGACAGCAGTCATGATCGGGTTTCCTGGGGTAAGGCGGCTCCTCCCAAGGATTTAAATAAAGCGATGTAGGCAATGTCATAACGTGTGCGTGCTTCTGCCAGTTGCAGTTGTTGCTCATCCTGATCATGTTGAATACGCATCAATTGCAGTGGACTGGACAGACCCAGAGCGAGTTTACGGGTTTCATCCTGCAGGGATTGCGAGGTTCCCTGCAACAGGGATTGTTGCTGTTTGAGGATGTCAGATCGACCTTGGAGCGCAATCAGGTCGCTTTGCACTTCGACATAGGCTGAACGTACCGACTGGCGGTAAGCGAGCAAATCAGCTTGCAAGGCTGCCTTCATGGCTTCTTCATGCCGCTTGCGACGTCCCCAGTCAAACAGGGGGATATCGATCACTGGGCCAAAGGTGGGTGCGCTGTTAAGTTCGCCGTAAAACGTGACGTTACGGGTTTCGTTAGAGGAGAAGAAGTAACCGAATCCCAAGGTCAGGCTGGGGTAAAGATCAGCCTTGGCCAGACCAAGTTCCCCGGCGGTTTGCATGATGTTTGCTTCCGCCTGCCGAATTTCAGGGCGACTGCGTAATAAACTCAGCGGTAGGGGAGGTAGTGGCAGTTCGCTCTGAACGGCCACAGTAGGCGTTATCAGCCAAGCAGGATCAGGCTGTAACTTGCCTATGAGCAGTGCCAAACGCCAGGCACTTTGCATTTTCTGGGTATCCCAGACGGAACGGCTTAATTGTGCATGGGCGTTCTGTTCTGCAGCTTGGTGAATGGCTTGAGTGGTCACTAACCCCAAGGATTGTTGACGTTGCAGCTGGCTCAGCCAGTGCTGATCAAGTTTGGCAAGATGATCCAGGACTTGAAGTTGTTGTTCAGCGGTTCTTAATTCCAGATAACCGCGTACTACATCACCGATAACGCTGACTTCAGCTGCCTGCTGCCGTGAAATTTGGCTAAGTTGTGTCCCGCGAGCTAATTGCAGGGTGCTATCTTTGCGTCCAAAAATATCCAGTTCCCAGGTGCTGTCAAAGCCAAATTGCACGAAGGTGTCGATGCCACTGGCTGAGGTGACGTTCTGTGTCTGAAAATGCAACTCGGGGAGGTAACGAAGATCGGCAGATCCGAGTTCCCGTCGCGATTGCTGTAAACGTTGCCTGGCTTCGGCCAGACTAAGGTTGTTCCGCAGGGCTTCATCGACCAGATGGTTAAGCACGGGGTCATGAAACTGTATCCACCAGCTGCGTGGGTCAATGCCTCCCGCTGCGCCGAGTGCTGATTGGTCCAGCGGCGGTAAGGTCTCCTGGGGTAAATCAGGGTGAGGTGCCAGCATGCAGCCATGCAGCATGACCAGGCAAGTTAAGGCAACAGCCCACAAGCTCATGCGATTCAAGGCAGGAACATCCACTGTTGGCAGTGTCTCCACATGTTCATTCATGCTGCGTAGGATGCACTATTAGAATTTAGCCAGCATGTATGCATTGTGGAGGTTATATGGATTTTTGGGAGAATCTTGTTTTCGATAGCCGCCTAGTTTGCGTGTAAACTGCGCACCATGCAATTAACGAGAAGACGAGTTAGGTATGGCGGTAGAATCGGGTCCTTTGATCATGGTGGTTGAAGATGAGGTGGAAATTGCTGACATTCTCATGGTCTATCTTCGTCACGAGGGGTTTACTTGCGAACATGCAGGCGATGGACGTCAGGCCTTAGAGTTGTTGCGCCGCCATCATCCCGCTCTGGTGATCCTGGATATTCGGCTGCCTGGACAAAATGGCATTGATATTCTTCAAGCCATACGTGGTGAATCAGGAACGCCGGTCATCATGCTCACGGCTTTGACTGATGATGTGAACAAACTGGTCAGTCTTCGGTTGGGGGCTGATGACTACATCAGCAAACCGTTTAATCCGGCTGAGGTGGTGGCTCGCGTGCATGCTGTGCTGAGGCGAACTTCAGGCTTGAAGGACTCCGTGTCTGGCGAGATTCTGAGTGTGGGTAATTTGCATATTGATACGGGAACCTATTCAGCCTCAGTCCAGCAAGCCGGAGGAGATAGGGTCGAGTTGCCTTTAACCCTGACCGAGTTCAGGTTGCTGGCATTTCTGGCCAGGCAGCCGCGCCGTTGTTTTACCCGTAATGAATTAATTGAGTCCTGCTTGCCTGAAAGTGATGCTTTAGATCGCGTCATTGACTCGCATTTAAGCAAGCTGAGAAAAAAACTTCAGGAAGCAGGTGGGGCTGATCTCATCGAAACCGTCAGGGGGGTAGGTTACCGGTTATGGTACGAGCGTTAGCATCATCCTGGTTCAGGGTTGGGGTATGGACGGTCTTGCTGGGACTGTTCCTGATGACGGCGATGATAGGTGTATATCGCGGTATTTCACAGCATGATGAAGTCATGTTCTACAGCACGTTGCCTGTTGATGTGCGGATGGAGTATCAACACTTGCAAGAGGAGGGTAAACTCGGTTCTGACCGAGCGATCCTGATACGTGCTCACTATGATTCAGCCCATGGGCCGCGCTCAATTTATTTCTGGATAGGCTGCCTGTTGGTTTTGACTATGAGCTTGGGAGGTGGAGCGGCATGGTATGTCCGACGTTTATGGGGGCGTCCTTTGCAGTCTTTGTCGGAAGCAGCCACCCGTATCGCACAGGGCGATTATTCGGTACGAGCTCAAAGTGCGATTCAAGGTGAATTGGCGCATTTAGCTACAAACTTCAACGTGATGGCAGCACATCTAGAACGATTAGAGGTTGAACGTAAGGATACCATTGCGGGTATATCCCATGAACTTCGTACTCCTCTGACCATACTGCGTGGACGTTTGCATGCGCTTTGTGATGGTGTGATTCCGTCTTCACTGGCTGAACTTCATAAATTGTTGGAACATACCGAGCATTTGGTGCGTTTGGTTGAAGATATCAACACCGTCACCTTGGGGGAAGGTAATCGTTTGAGTCTGCATCGCAGCGAGGTGGATTTGCAGGAGTTTTTGTTATCCTGGATGCCAGTTTACAGTTCGCGGCTTGATGAAGAAGGCGTTCATCTTGTTTTGGATTTGCAGCCGATCAAACTTATGATCGATACGGATCGCCTGCGCCAGGTCATGACCAATTTGGTTGAAAACGTTTTGCGTTATGCCGCCACGGGAGGAGTTCTGGAGGTCGGCATTCATCGTGAAGCTGACATGGCTGTTTTGCAAGTCGCTGATCGTGGACCGGGTTTTCCTGAAGTTGCCTTAGGTCGCATTTTTGATGCTTTTTACCGCGTGGATCATTCCCGTTCACGTGCCTTGGGTGGAACCGGCTTGGGTCTGGCTGTGGTACAGACGTTGGTGCATCAACATGGTGGCCATATCCAGGTTCACAACCGGGAAGGAGGCGGGGCTGAGTTTCTCATCTATCTGCCTCTAGTATGAACACATGTGAGCGCATTCAGTGCCGGTGTTCAGTTTAGGCCAGGGAGCATGGTGCGTAGGCCGCCTACCATGAATTCAATAGCGATGGCGGCCAGCATTAACCCCATCAAGCGGGTAGCTATATTCAGCCCGGTATTGCCCAAGGATTGCCGTATGCCTTGGGCAAATTGCAGTATCAGCATGACCAGTCCAGCGACCAGCCAGATTTCAAAGAGCAATATGGCGGTGATTTGCAGGTTATGATGTGAATCGATGATGGCGGTGCTGATGGCGCCAGGTCCGGCCAGCAAAGGTACGCCTAACGGCACCACGGAGATATCTTCCTTGTCCAGGGCTTCTGACGATTCTTCTTCGGTAGCCTGCGTGGCACTGCGCCGGGCATGCATCATCGACAGGGCCATCATCAGGATAAGTAATCCGCCAGCTATGCGAAAAGCAGGCATGCTGATCGCCAGCAGGTCAAGAATTTGTTGGCCGAGCAAGACGGCAACGCTGAGGACGATGCCTACCGTCAAGCTGGCGCGGCGTATGCATGTGCTACGGTCGCGATTATTCATGCCTTCAGTCAGGGTGATGAAGGTGGGTAGAGAGAGCAGGGGGTCAATAATGACCACCAGGCCGACAAACATCTTTAGTGCTTCATGCCAACTCATACGATGCCATCAGTGCAGGTCCAACAGTTCCCCTTCCGGGGTCAGGACCGTCATGTGGGTGATGTGATCACCGGCTGTATCTACATTCAGGTAAGTGTTTTTGAGACCGTCCCAATGCCAATGATGCGGGCGTATCTGCAGGCCATGACACTTCAATAGACGATCCATCACTGACTTTGACCAGGGACGTTGCAGTTTTTGTATAAAATAGCGATCAAAGGCACCGTTATACCTGTCCTGAGATCGAGCACAGGCGACGGTACATAAGAGCATGATTAAAATAGCCACTGCACCGCGCTTCATCAGATAAAAATCCTTAATTTCCTTACTGCCGTACCATGATAGCGGTAGCAGGAGGTGAGCGCTATACTCTCCTGCAAAAGAGCTGTCTCAGGGAGTAGATCATGGCTTTACCTCGTCCGGATAATGCTGAAGTTTTCAATGTTCATCCTACGGGAGAACAATATACGGAGTTTTTTTCGCGTGCTCTGGTGCGTACGCCGGATCTTGAAGTGGTCAGGCTGGTCATGCCGGCGGGTAGTGAACTCAAGGAGCATTGCGTGGAAGGAGCGTTAACCCTGCAATGTGTCGAGGGCGTGGTCGAGCTAGATGCCTGTGGCAAACGTGTTTCCCTGCGTGAAAATGAAATGACGTTTTTACTGGCGCGTGAAGTGCATGCCGTGCATGCCATTAAAAATGCCGTGGTACTTTTGACCATAGTCCTGCATAAGGCTGAGCCAGCCCTACATTAACATAGCGCATCTCAGCACCATCAGATCTGTTTGGTGATCCATGGGGCTTGGGCGGCAACAAAACCATCTTGCCATGATGACATTATATGATGTCGCTTCGGCCAGTCGCACTTGCTATTCTGTCATGCGATGATGTTGTCTGCCCTGCGCCTGCGGCTTGTTATCAGTTTGTGCGTAATACCTCGTTATGCCCCTGAAAATATTGGGGTCTAAGGAAAAGAAGGTTGAGTTGTCGGGTAAGACCGGCACCTATTAATTTTGATAGCTAACTATAGGAGGGAAGCGAGAAAAAAGGCTGCTGATGCAGACGCTACCCCTTTCTGTCTTAAAAGGCAGGGTTTCTCGCGTAACTTTGATGAAATTACTAAAAATTTGTGCCTTGATGGCCATGATTTTATTATCGTCTGCAGTCAGGGCTGATGAGTCTGTTGACTATAAACCCCTGCATATCAAGTTCTGTATTTTTGACCCTCTGGGCGAAAACGGTGAGGCTTGGGCCAATGCTCAGGATCTGGCTTTGGAAGCTAGAAAATTTAATATATTTGCTGATCTTAAGGTCTATACGGACGAAGGGGTTGCAGCTGAAGACTTCAAGGCGGGTCAATGTGATGGAGTAGGTATTACCTCCTTGCGTGCACGTCAGTTCAATAAATTTATAGGCAGTATCGATTCGATAGGTGGTTTAACATCGTATGCTGATCTCAGATTGCTGCTGAACACGCTCGCTAACCCTAAAGTTATTCCCTACACCATATCGGGTCCTTACCAGGTTATTGGCGTGGCACCCTTAGGTGCTGCCTATGTATTTGTTCGAGATAAAAGCATCAATTCTGTGGATAAAGCAGCCGGAAAAAAAGTAGCGGTGATGGATTGGGATAAATCACAGGCTTATCTGGTGCAACAATTAGGTGCTCAACCGGTAGCCTCGGATATTACCAATTTTGCGGGCAAGTTCAATAATGGCCAGGTGGATATACTGGTGGCTCCCGCCATAATATACAGGCCGCTAGAGTTATACCGTGGCTTGGGAACCCAGGGCGCTATTTACCGTTTTCCCTTATCTATGGTCACCGCAACGGTGATGATCAATCGCGATCGCCTGCTCAAAATTATGCCGGATCTGGATCAACGTCTGGTAGTTCTGCGTAATTATGCTTTCAGAGCGAATGAGCGAGCTTGGCGCCTTGTCGAGCATAGTGAAGAGAACGTCGATCCTAAATACTGGATGGATCTGACGCAAAAAGATCAGGCGCGTTACGCCGAGATGATGCGAACCGCTCGTATACAGTTAACCCGCATGGGGTTTTATGATCCACGCATGATGCATTTGCTGAAAAAAGTGCGTTGTCAGCATAATCCAGCCAATGCCGAGTGTTCGATGACGGATGAATAGCTAGCATACGGTGTTCATAATATTTTCATCATCAAGTCTGGTCTGATTTGGCCTATAATGCTTCGTCAAACTGTGGCAGGCTTTTGCTTGCCTGTGCACCTACCACTTATTTTTTCAGGACTATACCAGCGTAAGCTGAAGTACTTGGAATTAACGCGTTGAGCGTGTAATCAGGAAGAAGCATTGGTGAATTTGTCGGACAGTACCTGGAAATTGTTGTCTGGGTTGTGGTTGGTGACGGGGAGTTCATGGATACATGCCGCCGTGGTTGAAGGCGTGGTCAATGATGCCTTGGGTCGCCCCTTAGCCAAGGTGTCGGTTGCTATCAAAGTGCCTGGCCATAAGGCTGTCGTGGGTAGTACGACGACGGACAGTCAGGGGCACTTCAGCTTTGCGGGGCTGGCCCCGGGACAGTATCAGGTCTCGGCGACGGACGCTACGTATCAGGCAGGATCTGCCCGGGTCAGCTTGCAGGCGGACAATGATCATCGCCAGACCTTATTAACCTTAAACAGTACTCAAGCCTTGCGTGTGCATGTGAAGGTCAGGCACAAGCAGCATGTTCGCAATCAGGTGTCCAAGGAAACGGGTACCAGCACCTACCAGTTTACCCAAAAAGATATCGATAAACTGCCTGATGGCAGCAACACTTCATTTAATCAGGTACTTTTGCAAGCGCCTGGTGTTGTACAGGACTCCTACGGGCAGCTGCATGTGAGGGGTGATCACGCTGATCTGCAGTATCGTATCAATGGTATTATGTTGCCCGATAGCATTGCCGGTTTCGGACAGAGCCTGGACACCCATTTTGCCCACAGTATTCAGTTGCTCACCGGAGCATTGCCAGCGCAATACGGTTATCACACGGCTGGAGTTGTCGATATCAGGACTCAGTCGGGTGCGTTTGCCCAGGGGGGGAGCCTGGGGGCAGAAGTCGGCAGTTATGGTGAGCAGACTGTATTTGGTGATGTAGCCGGGCATTCCGGGCGATTGAACTACTATCTGGGCGGTTCGCTGATGCGTAGTGATATCGGTATTGAAAATCCGGTGAATAACAAGAATCCACAGCATGATCAGACGCATCAAGGCAAAGCCTTTGGCTACTTTTCCTACCTCATCGATGATGTCTCCTCAGTAAGCTTGATTTTCGGAACGACCAATAACCGTTTTCAGATTCCCACGATTTCAGGTGAAGTTGCTCCCTATCAGGTTCAGGGCGGCACGGGTTTGGCTTCTGCTCAGTTAAATGACCAGCAACGCGAAACGACGCATTATTTGATTGCTACCTATCAAGGTGCAGTCGGTGATCGCTGGAACTATCAGGTCTCCCTGTTTTCACGTTATACCGATGTCAATTTTCAGCCAGATGTCACCGGTGATCTGGCTTATACCGGGGTGTCATCAGCCGTGGTTCGCAGCGGCTGGACTAATGGCATACAGTCAGATGCTACCTACCGACTGGATGAGCATCATACCTTGCGCATGGGGACCTATCTGAGCACTGAAAAACTGGTTGATAATAGCCAGTTGCAGGCTTTACCCGGGAATGTGATGGTGAGTCCTCCCACCCAGGCTTCAACGGTGCCGGTGGCTTTTGGTAGCTATAGCAGCCAATTGGCTTCTACCGAAGGCATTTATCTTCAGGATGAATGGAAGCTTACCCGCAAGTTGACCGTGAACTACGGTGCCCGGCTCGATGCTATCCAGGCCTATGTGCAGGGTGACCAGTTAAGTCCCCGTCTGAATATGCTGTATCAGCTTGCAGCGGATACCACGGCGCATATCGGGTACTCCAGGTATTTCACGCCACCGCCTACCGATCAGATCATGACGGCGACGATAGCTTCCTCACAGGGTACCCTGGCGGCACCCACAAATGATCAGAACAATACGGTCAAGCCTGAGCGCAGCAATTATTATGATGCAGGGATCGATCAGCAGATTACCTCAAAATTCACGGTAGGTGTAGATAGCTACTACCAGCAAATTCAGAACTTGCTTGATGAGGGGCAGTTTGGTTCTGCGCTGATCTATACCCCATTTAATTACCAGTATGGCAAGATCTATGGCGTGGAATTCACCTCCAATTATCGTGATGACAATTTTTCGGCCTATTTGAATGTGGCTCGTTCTACGGCCATGGGGAAGAACATTACCTCCAGCCAGTATGTCTTTGCGCCTGATGAGCTGAACTATATCAGTAATCACTGGACACATCTGGATCATGACCAGACCTGGACGGCATCAGGCGGGTTGACGTATTCAGCCTGGGATACCAATTACACCCTGGATGTACTGGCGGGAACGGGGTTGCGTAATGGATTTGCCAATCAGGGGCATATGCCGGGTTACATGCAGGTCAATGTGTCGGCAGATCGGACTTTTATCATGCAGGGACTGGGCAAGCTCGATGGGCGTGTCGGTATCACCAATCTTCTCGACAGGGCCTATGAGTTGCGTGATGGAACCGGGGTAGGGGTAGGG
>JABEVH010000217.1 GCA_013043915.1 Pseudomonadales bacterium | reverse complement strand
TGACGGTCGGTCCAGTCCATCATGGGGGCAACGGATATAATTTTATGGTGTAAAAGCATGTGCGTATCTGTATTTCTCAAACGTTGTGGTCAGGGTATATCAAACACAGGGTACTCGTTTTTACGAACTGTCTTTGATTTTCTTTGAACACCCCGATCCGTTTTCGCCAGAGAAGGTCGGGGAGGATGTCAGTGGTAAGTTTTCACAAAGAACCATACCGTCGTGGCCGATGAAAAGATGAGTATTATCATACGCAATGTGTTTTGTGGAATCTTGCGAGCTAACCAGGGTCCTACCAAGCCACCAAGGATGGCGAAAACTATCATGGGCAAAGCCGCCGTCCAGTTGACATGCCCGGTAAAAATGAAAATTAAACTGGCCATAAGGTTGATGATGGCTGAAAAAAGGGTTTTGAGGCCATTCATGGTGTGAATGTCTTCAATGCCGATAAAGCTAAATACCGCCAGCAGGAGTATGCCTAGTCCACCACCAAAATAACCGCCATATAAACTGATAAAGAATTGCGCAATTAAGATATGGTGTTTTTTTATAGTCACCCTGTTTTTTAAAGCATTAGATATTCTTTTTCCGCCCATAAAAATCAATGTGGCTATAAGAAGTAACCAGGGAATGAGTTTAACAAAAACAGATTCTGCTGTTGATAACAGTAAGAAGGCACCGACCACGCCTCCTACCAGGCTGACTAATAACAATGAGATTATGCCTGGAATATGGCTTTCTTTTTTGATGTCATCCCGGTAGGCCCAGGCGCTAGACAATGAGCCTGGCAACAGAGCTACGGTGCTGCTGGCATTAGCTACGGTGGGTAAGATTCCAACCCATAGCAGAGCAGGAAAAGTAAAAAAACTTCCTCCGCCAGCGACAGAGTTGATAAAGCCGCCAAGAAAGGCGGCCAACGCAGGAATGATCATGTGCAGTAAGTTCAAAGCTATGTCCATTATTCGGAAGAGTGGGAGTGACCTAACGCATGTGTTTCATAGAGGCGATGCATGATCGTAGCATCCTGCTCACCGTACCCACCATCCATAGCTTGACTAAAAAGATCACGGGCCATTTTGTGCAGGGGGCATGGAACATCAAATGATTCGAACTGTTCTATGGCATAGGAAAGATCCTTCACCATTTGCCTGACCTTGACGCGTACGGCATAGTCGCCTTGAACCATGAAGTTGGCTTCGCGTAGGCCCCGTTGCGAAAAAGGAGCGGTTGAGGTGAGTATGGACATTCGCTGATCGATGTTCATGTGTCCTGCGTGCAGCAGGGCTACAATTTCAGACATCGCAATATATTCAATGCCGAGTTTTCCGTTAATGATCAGTTTTTCTGACATGCCATCCACGGCGTCGCCTGCATGCTTAATGGTGTTGCCGATAGCATAAAGTATAGGTTCAATGACTTTCATGACATCCGTAGACGCACCAACGATAAATACCAGGGTGCGATTTTCAGCTTCCGGCAGGGAGCCTGACATCGGGGCTGAAACAAAACTGATGTGGTGAGCCTTGAAGGCTTGCGCCAGTTTTTCAATGTGAGTGGTAGAGAGTGTTGCACATTCCATCGCGATGGCGCCCGGCTTCATGCCGTGGATGGCACCAGTTTCCTGATCGAGCCATATGGTGGTGGAGGCAGCATCATCCCAAACCATGGAGATGACAACATCAGCATTTTTAGCAGCATCACGCGGTGAGGAGGCTAGGGTTGCCCCTAAGTCAAGTAACGGTGAGCATAGGGAGAGGTCCTCATTCCAGACCGTCAAAGTGTAGCCTGCCTGTAACAAGGAGAGTGACATGCGATATCCCATCGCTCCTGTACCAATCATGGCAATTTTAAATGCTTTAATATTGTCTTTTATTTCATGCATACTCATATTGAATTCCTGATTGAATATCTAATCGATGGCTAATACATGGCTTGCGATGAATAAATATATAAATAGTTGGCCTAGGTCTGAGGCCTCATCGATCATTCAAGATGGGTAATTTACATGCTCCCGTGCCATATCGCACGTTAGATAAAATATATATTTGCCATGGCATGGATTATAATATTTTTATTTTGTGTTTTTTTGTATTTTTTAATCATAATTTAATATTAATGTGGTGGCCTTTGGGTGCAAGGGTGATGGACCTGGTGACAGCGGTGCATGCTTTAGGTGATATCCTGAAGGGGCTGCCGCTGGCAACGTTAGATGCCGGTTTGGCAAAGGCAGCAGCCCGTGCAGGTATTCCAGGGCGATCGACAAATGCCGCCCTGAGGAAGGAATTTATCTATCCTGCTGTGGAAAGCACGATCGAGGGGAGGGAGGAAGTCAAGGTTGTGGTTGCTCAGAGGGTGCCGGACGTTCTCCAATGATGGCTGAACGATCCAGCGTGTCATGGTCGCGGCGTATGCTAAATACCACATGACTGCCTGGCTTAAAGGCCGCTATGGTATGCATGGCTTGCTGGATGGAAGCCAGCGGTTGCTGGTTGATGCTGACGATTTGATCTCCGGGGAGCAGGCCGGCTTGATCAGCAGGTCCACCGCGAAGCACCGAGTTGATCTGTACAGGCTGCTGAGGGCTGCTGGCTTCCAGAGGGGATGTCGAGGGGGCTGCCAACTCGATACCCAACCAGCCACGCACGACATGGCCGTTCTTGATGAGGTCAGTCATGATGTCCTTAGCCAGGGAAATCGGAATCGCAAAGCCTATGCCCATATTGCCACCACTGCGCGAGTATATGGCTGAGTTTATGCCGATGACATTACCCAAGGCGTCGATCAGTGCTCCGCCTGAGTTGCCAGGATTGATGGCCGCATCGGTCTGTATGAAGTCCTCATAGGTATTGAGGCCCAGTCCCTGGCGTCCCAGAGCTGAGACTATGCCTTGAGTGACGGTTTGGCCTATGCCAAAGGGGTTGCCGATGGCTAAAACCACATCACCGACCTGGAGGGTTGAGTCCAGGCGCAGGTTGGCTACGGGCAAATTAGACATACGTATGTGCAAAACCGCAATATCCGTGTCGGGGTCAGTGCCTACGATTTGTGCCTGGGTTTCCCTGCCATCAGCCAAGGCGACGACGATGCTGTCAGCACCAGAGACGACATGGTTGTTGGTCAGAATATAGCCGTCAGGAGAGACGATTAGTCCTGAGCCTAAGCTCTGGTGTTGTTCTGAGCCTTGGTCCTGAGGTCCATAGAAGCGCTGAAAAAAGGGATCATTACTCCAGGGATTGGTTAGACGAGTGGTCTGTTTGGTATAGATGCTCACGACAGCAGGCGCTGCAGCGCGGACAGCTTGGGCATAGGAGACAGGGCCCTGACGCGAGGCGTAGGCTACATCAGGGGCGGTCACCGTATGCAAGGTCACGGTGCGCCCAGGCAGGCTGGGCAATTCATCACCTAGCTGGCCTAGCCAGTGGTCACGATGTTTGTAGACACTGAGCAGAACAAAAAATATCAATACGGCCAAGGTCAGGTTACGAAGTTTTTGCATAGCTGGGTTCCTTACAGCAAACTAGACAACAATATCGGACCATCTGTTTATTCTACAAGGAAAAGTCATGGTGAAATTACAGCAATTATACGATCTGTTGAATAAGACTCTGGTGCCTGAGCGATTTAATGACTATTGTCCCAACGGTTTGCAGGTTGAGGGGCGTGCCGACGTCAGGAAATTGATCACTGGGGTGACGGCATCACAGACATTTTTGGATGCAGCCATTGCTCAGGGAGCTGACGCCGTTTTAGTGCATCACGGATATTTCTGGAAAAATGAAGATCCTTGCCTGCGTGGTATCAAGCGGCATCGCATCAAGACATTGTTGATGGCTGATGTTTCTCTGCTGGCCTACCATTTGCCTCTGGATGTTCATCCCCAATGGGGCAATAACCAGCAGCTGGCGCAACGTCTGGGCTTGCAAGAAATACGTGCATTGTATCCTTCGGACTCCATGATCCCCGGAATTTGGGGAACGTTGCCTGCGTTATCGGGAATGGCGTTGGCTGAGCAACTTCGTCATCTTACCGGAGGCTGGGTACAACATATTGCCGGTGGAGATAACGAGCTACGTCGCATCGGTTTGTGTACCGGCGCGGCGCAGTCCATGCTGCAACAGGCGATTGAGTTGGGGCTGGATGCGTTTATCAGTGGTGAAATCAGTGAGCCTACGGTGCATCTGGCACAAGAGAGTGGTGTACATTATTTTGCTGCAGGCCATCATGCCACGGAACGCTATGGCGTACAGGCCCTGGGGGCCTGGGTAGCTGAGCAGTTGGGCATAGAGCACTGCTATGTGGATTGCCCTGTGCCGGTTTAGTGCCTTGAGGCTGAACTCATGCGTTCGGGCAGCAGCATGACAGTGATCTCCTCGCGGTCATGGTAGAGTTGCCGCGCGCGTAATTCCATACCCTCATCCGTCCTCGACATGGCTGCACGTACGATGTCCAGACAGGTTCTCACTTCTTCTAACCGGCGTTTCATGGGCAGTTTCAGGTTGAAGATGACGGCACGGGTGAGATCTTGTTCCAGCCATCGAGCTACGAGTCGGGCGATGTTCTGTGGTTTTTCCACCATGTCGCAAAGCAACCAGTCCACTTTTTTGCGCGGGGTATATTGAAAACCATCCTGGCGCAAGTGCTCTACCCGACCTGCTTGAAGCACGGCAGGAGCTAAGGCGCCGTTATCGACAGCGGTTACCTGCATGCCGCGTTGCAACATATGCCAGGTCCAGCCACCCGGTGCTGCGCCAAGATCAACGACGCGCATGCCAGGACGCAGCAGGCGTTGACGTTCCTGCTCATCCAGCATAACTTGCAGGGCTTCGTCAAGTTTAAGGGTAGATCGGCTGGGAGCCTGACTAGGCATGCGCAGTCTGGGGATGCCCATGCTCCAGGGCGAGGCATGCTGTTGGTGACTGATGCCGATATGAACCTGTTGGCCGCTGAGAAACAGCAGGTGCAGTCGCCAGGGGCTGTCAGCTTGCCAGAGACCTCGTTCCCGAATGCCTTGGACCAGCCTCGATTGCAAGGCTTTAAGTAAACGGCTCAAGGATTTGCCTTCATTGCCATCAGGCGTGTCCAGAAAAAGTTCATGTACCGACAGATCCGCGGGTAGAGATTCCAGCAGGGGTGCAATGCGGTCGCGTGTGTCCAAATCCTCGAGACTGCTTACATGCAGCGCCCACTGACGGGTAAAGATCAGACTAGGCCAAAGGTCCAGCGGAAGAGGCTTGTGCTGGCTTCCCTGTCGGGGTTGCCAGAGCAGGCGTCCAGGCGCCACGGTAAGACAAGCACCCGGGCAGTCACGGTGGTTAAGCGCCTGTTCAAGTTCAGTAGCCGCCTCAGGTTCAAAACCTGGGCGGCAATAGATGATAAGGCCCGATGAAGGCCTCATTTGAGGCCAAAATCGTCATCCAGCATGCCTTTGTCATGCGGAGCCTTATCGGCGTAATCACGGGGTGCAGCCACGGAGGCCAAGTAGGCGGGATCAACAGGGTCATGCAGCGAGGTCATGGCAGCAGGCCCCAATGGAAGAAAAGCGCGGCTGGGGTTGTCCTGGCCATGACGACGGGTATCGCTGCATAGGGTGTCAGCCCCCTGGCGGAGATGGTCATGCAACTGACGGTACTGCTGGGTCAGCGCATTAACAATCTGTGCTGTGCTGGAGAAATGCTCCGTCACCCTTTCCTGGTAGTGTTCGTATTTGGCCTGCAGTGAGGTCAAATGCAACTCCAGTTCTTTGATTCGGTCATCGGCGGGTACGCGCCGAGCATATAAAAAACCCAAGAGTCCACCGACTCCCAGACAGACCACGTATAACAGCCAGCTCATAATTAAATTTTCCCCGCGCAAGCCATGGCTTCCCAAGGTGCAAGTCTATACCATTCTGAGTCATGAGCGCCTTTTCGATGAGGGAAAAAATGCAATCATTGTTGCAAGGTGAAACTTCTTTGCAAATAGCAGGCCCCGTTGGGGTCCTGGAAGCCCTGATAAGTCTGCCTGCAGCCGAGCGCGTGTCGCAGCCCTTGGTCGTCGTGTGTCATCCGCACCCCTTAGGCGGGGGGACGATGAATAACAAGGTGGTGGCTACCCTGGTTCGGCATTACCGTGACTTGGGTCTGCCGGTGTTAAGGTTTAATTTTCGTGGTGTCGGGCATAGCCAGGGTGTACACGATCATGGTCGTGGTGAACTTGATGATCTGCGTGCAGTCATAGAGACGGGGCTGCAACAATGGCCGGTTGGTCACATGATTCTGGCAGGATTCTCATTTGGTAGTTTTGTGGCGGCCTCGGTGGCAGCCAGTGACCAGCGTTGTCAGCATCTGCTGTTGGTGGCGCCTCCGGTACAAAATTATCCCTTTGAGCATCTGGCGTTGCCAGCTCCTACCTGGGTAGTGCAAGGTGATGCCGATGAACTGGTGTCGGTGGATGATGTGCGCCGCTGGGTAAAAGCGACACCATCGGTTACCCGGTATGAGGAGTTGTCGGGATGCGGTCACTTTTTTCATGGACGTCTGCAAGATCTGTCAGCTCGTCTCCATGCGCCTATGCAAGCCTGGCTCACCGCTTTGCAGTCCTAGGAGGCTGGTACGATGTCTTTAATGCAACGCTACGAAGAAGATTTGGCTGCGGGTTTTCAGCCAGATACTGAACAGCGGCGCGCGGTAGAAGCGCTGGATAGATTGTGTCAGGAACTGGTGTCGCGTTATGAGCATGCACGCATGCATGGTGTGTTCCATCGCTTTGCCAGCTCTCGACATATGCAGTCAGTACAAGGCGTTTACCTCTGGGGAGGGGTAGGGCGCGGCAAGACCTACTTGATGGATCTGTTTTTTGAGAGCCTGCCGTTTCGGCGCAAATTGCGTAGTCATTTCAATCGGTTCATGCAACGTGTGCATCAGGAACTCAAATTGTTGGCAGGTGAGCGTGATCCCCTGGAAAAATTAGCAGACAAGCTGATTCGTGAAGCGGTGGTCATCTGCTTTGATGAGTTCTACGTTAATGACATCACCGATGCCATGCTGCTCGGCATGTTATTTAAGGCCTTGTTTGCTCGCGGCGTCACCTTGGTGGCTACCAGTAATCTGGAGCCTGATCGACTTTATGAGCGAGGCTTGCAGCGCGAGCGATTTTTACCCGCTATCGCCATGCTTAAAGCGCAATGTCAGGTTTTACATATGGATGCCGGGCATGATTATCGCCTGCGTCATCTGGAAAAGGTGCCCTTGTTTTATCATCCCCTGGATGAAGCTGCCCAGGATGCTTTTATGGATGCCTGGTGCCATCTCAGCGGGGGAGGTGAGCCTCAGTCACTGTCCTTGTGGGTCAACGAGCGGGCGATGCAGGTCAAGGCAGCAACCGCATCTCTGGTTTGGCTGGATTTTCATGTGCTTTGTGTACAAATGCGCAGTCAGAATGATTATATTGAACTCAGTCGTCGTTACCATACGGTGATGTTGCAGGGCGTTCCTCAGCTAGGTTTAGAACAGGATGATGCCGCGCGTCGTTTTATCAACATGGTTGACGAGTTTTATGATCGCCATGTCAAATTGCTCATGACGGCGCAAGTAGCCCCTGATCTGCTATATCCAGAGGGCCGCCTTGCTTTTGAGTTCAGGCGTACGGTGAGTCGTTTGGTTGAGATGCAAAGCCAGCAATACCTGGATTTGCCACATCGGCCTTAAGGGGCCTGGAGTTGGGTATGATGATTGAACGCATTGAAAAAAAGCTAAACCAGGCTTTTATGGCTGGTCATATTCAGGTGATTAATGAAAGCCATGGCCATCATGTGCCTGCAGGCTCGCAAACACATTTCAATGTGGTGGTTGTCGATGCTGCCTTTGCCGGGTTATCCCGGGTGCGTCGGCACCAACACGTGTATGGCTTGCTTGAGGAGGAGATGACTTCAGGGGTACACGCCTTGGCGCTCCATCTTTATACGCCTGAAGAATGGCAGTCAGATCAGCGTGTGCCAGGGAGTCCGGTCTGCCAGGGTAGGCGTTAATATTTTAAGTGCCAGCGTAGATGCAGGTCATTAGCTTGCCCTTGAATACAGGCTTTAAGCTGCTCTTGCATGAGGGAAAGGTGTTCTTCGGTGTAAGGTTGGGCTGGATGTTGGCCAAAAACCGGTTGGGGCCAAGAAACATCATTTTCATAGCGTGCAATATGATGCAGGTGTAATTGTGGGACCATGTTGCCTAGAGCGGCAATATTGATTTTATCAGCCTGAAACCCGGTTTGTAGCGCCTTGCTAATCAGACAGGACTCTTTCATGAGTTGCTGCTGGTCATCCGGACTGAGTTCATGAATTTCACGAATGTTTGCCCGGGCTGGAATAAGGATTAACCAAGGATAGTGCATGTCGTTCATCAGCCTGACCTGGCACAGAGGGAGCTGGGCGATGGGTAGAGTGTCGCGCTTGAGTTGCGGGTGCAGCTTGAACATGAAGGTTGGGGTGTCCATTGACAAAGTTTGGACTATAGCAGAGCTTGGGGGTAGGGTGTAACTATCGGCGTGTCGAAAGAAGTTCAGAATATCTTCTATTTTTTTTTAATTGGCTCTATAATGCTCGCCCTTTGTGGCTGAGCAAATCCTGTGTGGGTATGCCTGCAGCTGCATGCCTGCCAAAGCATTGAGGATATACTGGAATGGTGACGATTCGTTTAGCACGTGGTGGAGCCAAAAAGCGGCCTTTCTACCATTTGGTGGTAACTGACAGCCGTAATGCGCGTGATGGCCGTTTTATCGAACGCTTAGGTTTTTTTAACCCGATTGCTGCGGGTGCTGCTGAAGCCCTGCGTATCAATCAGGAGCGCCTGCAGTTCTGGTTGTTGCGCGGTGCACAGCCTTCTGAGCGTGTGGCAGCCTTGATTAAGGGTGCACAGAAGGCAGCAGCCTGAGTTGATGTTGATTGACAGCACTTGGGTGTCTGTAGGACGCCTGACGTCAGCGCATGGTATACGCGGCATGTTTTGGGTGTATTCCGATACATCTCCACCTGAAAATGTCTTTGCTTATCAGCCATGGGTTCTGGTGCTGGGTGATCGTCAGCAAGGGATGAAGATCAAGGACTGGCGTGCCCAGGGTAAGGGTTGGGTGGTTAGTCTTATAGGTATAGAGGACAGGAATACCGCAGAGACCTGGGTGGGTGCGCAGGTTTTTGTGCCTCGTTCAGTCTTGCCGTCGCTGGAAGAGGGGGATTATTACTGGTCGGACCTCCTCGACAAACGCGTACGTTTACAGGATGGTCGGGATTTGGGTTATGTGCATGCCATGATGGAAACCGGTGCCAATGATGTGCTGGTGGTCCGTGGGGATGAACAAAGCATGGATCAGCGCGAGCGTTTGATCCCCTGGTTGATGGATTCCGTGGTTCGCCATGTGGACCTGGCAGGTGGTTACATGGTGGTGGACTGGGATCCTGACTTCTGATAGTCGGGGGGCATCATGTGGGTAGGCGCTATCTCGTTGTTCCCGGCCATGTTCGAGGCGGTCACGACTTATGGCGTGACAGGACGTGCTGTCGAGCAGGGTACGCTTGAGGTCGTAGCCTTTAATCCGCGTGATTATGCGGAGGGAGGCTACCGGCGTGTTGATGATCGTCCTTATGGGGGCGGTCCTGGCATGGTCATGATGATAGAGCCTTTACGTCGCGCCTTGGTTCAGGCCAAGCAAGAGGCGGCTAGCAGGGGGGTGAAGCCCCCGGTCATTTATCTCAGCCCCCAGGGTCGGCGTCTGACTCAGGCTGATGTGGCAGTGTTAGCCAAATTACCTGCAATGATTTTGCTGTGTGGTCGTTATGAA
Organism: Pseudomonadales bacterium; assembly: GCA_013043915.1. Lineage (GTDB taxonomy): Bacteria > Pseudomonadota > Gammaproteobacteria > Pseudomonadales > Moraxellaceae > JABEVH01. The sequence goes on along the minus strand of JABEVH010000217.1, from coordinate 3,503 downwards.
GGCATTGATGAACGCCTGCTGGCGTCAGAAGTAGATGCGGAATGGTCAGTGGGTGACTATGTATTGTCTGGCGGTGAACTGCCGGCGATGGTGCTGATGGATGCCGTGACCCGATTATTGCCTGGGGTACTGGGCTCCTCCGAGTCGGCCGAGCAGGATTCATTCAGTGATGGCTGGCTGGATTGTCCGCATTATACGCGGCCACCGGTATGTGAAGGTTTGGCGGTGCCGGATATACTGTTATCCGGAGATCATCAGGCGATAGCGCGCTGGCGTCATCGTCAGCGGCTGCAAAGAACAGCGTTGCGGCGTCCCGACCTTTTGCAGGGGCGCACGTTGACGAGGGAGGAGCAGGCATGGCTCCTCGACATGCGCCAGGAGGGTGCAGAGGTGCAGCCACCGGCTCACCAAGGTGACGCGTAAGCGTCGTATAAAGAGGACTGCATGCGCTTTAGCCTCTGCAGTCGACGAGGAGTACAGCAATGAGTAGCAAACATCCCTTGATCCAAGAGATCGAGAACCGGCAAATGAAGCAAAATATTCCTGCATTTGCCCCCGGTGATACGGTCGTGGTGCAGGTCAAGGTCAAAGAAGGTGACCGTGAACGTCTTCAGGCCTATGAAGGTGTCGTGATTGCCATCAAAAGTCGTGGTTTGAATTCAGCATTTACCGTGCGTAAAATTTCCAACGGTGTTGGTGTGGAACGTTGTTTTCAGACCCATTCACCCTTGGTAGAATCCGTCGTAGTGAAGCGTCGTGGTGCTGTGCGTCGTGCAAAACTTTACTACCTGCGTGATCGCACCGGTAAATCAGCCCGTATCCGTGAAAAGCTGACACCGCGTAACGCTGGTTAATGCTAGTCAGGTTGTGATGATGCCCGCGCTTGCGGGCATTTTCTTAGGTGAAACATGTCTGATCATGGCGCTGATATCCAAGGTTTTTTACGTTACCTGGCGATGCAGGGTTTGGCTGAGCTGACCCTTGAGGCTTACGCCAGGGATTTGCGTCTATGTCAGCAGTCCTTGCTCTCTCCACTGGCGCAGGCGACAGATCAAGACCTACAGCTGATGATGCAATCGGCGGTGATGTTAAAGCGTTCAGCCCGCTCACAGGCGCGCCTACTATCGAGTCTGCGACGCTATTACAGTTTTCTGCGTGGTCAGCAGACAGGTGTGCTTGATCCTACTTCGGAGTTGCAGGTCCCGCGTATCGTTCCTGCCTTACCCAAGGATCTGTCAGAAGCTGATGTGGATGCCTTGCTCTCTGCTGCGGCAGGTGACACGATGATTAGCTTGCGTGATCGGGCTATGCTGGAAATTCTGTACGCATGCGGTCTGCGAGTCAGTGAACTGGTTAATTTACGTCTGGGGCGCGTCAGTCTTCGGCAGGGAGTTGTTCGGGTTCAGGGTAAGGGGGGCAAAGAGCGTTTGGTCCCGCTGGGTGAGGAGGCGATGGCGTGGATACAACGTTACCTGGTTCAGGCCAGACCTTTGTTGCTGGGCAGCAAAATTAGCGATGTATTATTCCCCGGACCGACAGGCGAGCCCCTGACACGTCAGGCTTTCTGGTATCGTATCAAGGCAATGGCTAGGCAAGCAGGTGTGCGGCAGACTTTGTCACCGCATACCCTGCGCCATGCCTTTGCGACGCATTTGCTCAATCATGGGGCTGACCTCAGGGTGGTGCAAATGTTGCTGGGGCATAGTGATTTATCGACGACACAGATTTATACCCATGTGGCGCGTGCTCGTTTGCAAGCTCTACATGCCAAACATCATCCGAGGGCGTGAAATGCTTAACCTATTTCGTTATGTGGTGATCTCACTGAGCTTATGGTTGATAAGCAGTTATGCGATGGCCAGTGATCCTCAGGCCTTGATACGCGCCAGGTTTGCGCACTCTTTTCCTGATGTTGTGATCTCTGGTATTCAGCCGGCCGCTATACCGGGCTGGTATCTGGTGCAGGCCGATGGCATGGCGCCAATCTTTATGTCAGCAGATGCACATTACATGGTGCAGGGTGATTTTGTGAAATTTGAAGGCGATCAGGTGATTAACCTGTCGGATCAGGTGATGCAGGAGCAGGCTCATAACAAATTAGCTCAAGTTCCTGTCGGCGAAGAAATTATTTATAGTCCTAAAGCAAAGGCGCGAGCTGTGGTTTACGCATTTACCGATGTCGATTGCGGCTATTGCCGCAAATTACATGGTCAAATTGCGGCCTACAATGCCTTAGGGATTGAGGTTCGTTTTTTGGCTTGGCCGCGCAGCGGTCCGGATGGTATGACCGGTCATCGTATGGCCGCTGTCTGGTGTGCAGAGGATAGGCATGCAGCACTCAGTCACGCTACAGCAGGCATGCCTGTAGCTGAGACGGCGGGTAAGTCCTGTCAGTCTCTCATTGACAAGGAATACGCTTTGGGTACGCAACTCGGTGTGGATGGAACGCCAACCTTGTTCTCAGCACAGGGCGATAGGCTGGGGGGGTACCTCAGTCCTAAGGATCTGGATCATGCTCTGGGTCTGAATGACCGTTGACAAGGCATGCGAGCTTGCTTAATGTTGCCGCCTTTGCGGTAGGGATGATTCAACATGCGGGATAAACAGCAGGCAGTGCGTGTAGGCATCGTAGGACTGGGAACGGTAGGTGGAGGAGCTTTTCGTCTGTTATCGGAAAATGCAGATGAAATTGCACGCCGTACCGGACGTCCCATCGTGGTTTCCCATGTCGGTGCTCGTCGTGACAATCCGCAATGCCTTACCGGCTCAGTACGCGTGAGTCGCGATGTATTTGATGTCGTGCATGATCCTGATATTGACATCATCGTTGAGGTTATGGGGGGAACAACCACCGCTCGTGAGGTCGTCACCCAGGCTATCTTGCAGGGCAAGCATGTGGTGACCGCCAACAAGGCTCTGCTGGCAGAGCATGGTAACGAGATTTTTGCGCTGGCTGAAAAACATGGTGTTTACGTAGCTTTTGAAGCTGCTGTTGCCGGTGGTGTCCCCATCATCAAGGTTTTACGCGAAGGATTAGCTGCCAATCGTATCGAGTGGTTGGCAGGTATCATCAATGGTACCGGCAATTACATCATGACCGAGATGTTGGAGAAGGGTCGCGACTTTTACGATGTACTCAAGGAAGCGCAGAGTTTAGGTTATGCCGAGGCTGACCCTAGTTTTGATGTTGAAGGAACAGATGCAGCGCATAAGCTGACTATACTGGCTTCCCTGGCGTTTGGCATTCCGCTGCAGTTTAAAAAAGTTTATACCGAAGGCATCACACGACTGACCGCCGAGGATGTAGCTTATGCCTCTGAGTTAGGCTACCACATTAAGCATTTAGGTATTGCTCGCCGTACCGAGCAGGGCATCGAGTTGCGTGTACATCCGACACTGATTCCGGCAGAACGCTTGATCAGCAATGTTCATGGCGTTAAAAATGCGGTGTTGGTAGTCTCCCATCCAGTCGGGCCCACCCTTTATTATGGCGCAGGTGCTGG
>JABEVH010000216.1 GCA_013043915.1 Pseudomonadales bacterium | reverse complement strand
TATAGGAAGCTAATGCAGCGTTTTCGACTTTGCGTGAAGCTGCTTCTAGCATGGCATCACTATCTGCCGCATAAAGTGCATCAGCGACCCCCTGAAAAGCCTGTAGTACGACAGCACGATACTGGGCCTGCGTCTGATCAAGAGCTGCTTCCGCGGCATGTTGCCGATGCCGCAAGCCACCAAAGTCAAAAAGGCTCATGGTGGCTGATCCTGAAAATATCCAGAAGGCATTGTTTTGACTGAACATGTTTGACCATTGCGTGGCACTGCCTCCATAAGCGGCAGTGAGCGAAAACTGGGGGAAACGATTAGCGACAGCAACACCAACCAAGGCACTGGCTGCATGCACCTGTTCTTCGGCCGCACGTACATCAGGACGATTACGAACCAACTGCGACGGCAGCCCTACCGGCACGGTAGTTGAGCCCGTTAACTCTCCCCAGTTAAAATCGTCATCCTGATTCTCATCAGGACGTCGACCGGTCAGCACCGCGATCAAATCCCGGGTTTGTTCCAGCTGTTTTTCCAGCGGCGGCAACGTCTGCTGCCACTGCGCCAACACGGTTTGTTCCGAGAGCACATCCAGCCCGGTAGCATCACCTAGATGCTGAGCCTCTGTGGTGATCTTCAATAACTTGACCAGATCATCCTGAGCAGCTTGCGTGGCCTGGATTTGCGCCCGTAATGCGGCTTCTTGTACCGCGGCAGCCACCAGGCTTGAGGCCAGGGTAAGATGCGCTGCATCCAGCTGGTCGCGCTGTATGGCCTCCTGCGCCTGCAAGGACTCTACCCAACGATGATTTAACCCAAAGACATCGGGCATATAACTAATACTCAATTGTGCCGTCTGCAAATTAAAGGGGTTAGTCGGCACATTTAAAGGCGAGGCCAGCGAATTGGATATACTTTGACGACTAGGTGAATAGCCTGCCTGTAACGAAGGAAAGTAGCTGCTAAATTGCGCCGCTGTATTTTCATGAGCCTGCCGCAAAGCGGCTTCAGCGCTTTGCAGGGTGGGATTATGCGTAAAGGCCATCTTGACCAACGCATTCAGGTGAGGTGAACCCCAAGACTCCCACCAGGGCGTGGTCAAATCATGGCTACTATCCCAATGCTGAACCGGTGCTCCTGCATCGGTTGCTGATGGAAACCCCGCACGTGTCATAGGGTGCTGGTCGGAAAGCCGTGCTGGCGCCTTGAAATCAGGGCCCACGGTTCATCCTGAGACCACGACCACCATCCAAAAAAATCCAGATTTATGCGTGATACATCTCATGATTCAGCCCCCTCGCTGGCAGCATCGGCTCGACGACGCTTGAAACCCTCGCGAACCATGACCTGTAAGGCAGGCGCTACCAGCAACAGCATGATGGGCCCCACCAGCATGCCACCGACCACAACGGTCGCCAAAGGACGCTGAACCTGACTGCCGATGCCATGCGACATCGCTGCAGGCAGCAAGGCTATGCAGGCGGATAACGCCGTCATCAACGTAGGCCGCATCAAACGATCTCCGGCCTCACGCATGGCTTCAACCGGAGGCAAGCCTTCACTGATCATCTGGTTAAAGTAGGTGATAATCAGAATCCCCATCATGACCGAGACACCTAACAGCGACACAAAACCAATGGCAGCTGAAACGCTAAGATTTAAACCCGAGATATAAAGGGCCCCTATCCCTCCTCCTACAGAAAACGGGATGGCAGCCAGGGTCAACAAGCTATCCCGCACATTGCCAAACAAGGTATACAGCAGCAATAAAATCAGGCAAAAAGCTACCGGCAAAATCAGGTACAAACGGTGCTGTGCTTCTTTCATCTCTCCGTATTCACCGGCCCATTCAAGGTGGTAACCCGAGGGTAAAATCACCTGACTTTTAACCCTGGCCTGAGCATCGATGACCGTGCTGCCTAAGTCACGTCCTCGCACACTGAATTTGACCGGGATAAATCGTTCATTACTCTCGTGATAAATGTAGGAGGCTCCCGTATCCAGGGTAATCGTCGCCACCTCGGACAAGGGAATATAGGCCGTGCTTCCATTCGCCGTGGTATAACCTATATCGACATGGCGAATATCCTCGATGTGGCTGCGATAACGCTTGGCAAGACGCACCACAACACCAAACTGCTTCTCATCTTCAAACACCGTGGTCGCCTGGCTTCCGCCTAAGGCAGTCTGAATCAGTCCATTGATATCTCCGGCATTCAGGCCATAGCGAGCGGCACGGGCGCGGTCCACCGTGATATCAAGATTGGGCTGCCCCAGCACGTGAAAGATACCGAGGTCCTGCACCCCCTGGACATGTGACATCACCTGCATGACTTGCCCAGCCAGTTTCTCTAATTCGACCAGATCGGGCCCCATGATCTTGACCGAATTAGCTCCTTTTACCCCTGACAATCCCTCTTCGACGTTATCCTGAATATATTGTGAGAAATTAAACCCTATCCCGGGAAATTCATCAGCCAGCTGCTTTTGCAGGTCTTGCACCAATTGATCCTTGGTATAGCCGGCACGCCAAGTATCAAAAGGTTTTAAGGGCACAAAAAATTCAGCATTATAAAAACCGGAGGCATCACTACCATCATCGGGCCGACCATGCTGCGACACGACGGTAATGACTTCAGGGTGACTCTTGATGATGGCACGCATACGATCAACTTTATCCATACCCGCTTCCAGTGAGATCGTGGTCGGCATGGTGGCGCGTATCCAGAGGTTACCCTCCTCCAGAGCAGGCAAAAACTCAGAACCAATCTGTGTCATCAACAGCAACGAGCCCAGAAAAAACATACAGCCCATCCATACCGTGAGCTTGCGATATTTCAGGACCGTATTAAGGGCGGGCCGGTACACCCGACGTAT
>JABEVH010000215.1 GCA_013043915.1 Pseudomonadales bacterium | reverse complement strand
GCCCTCCAGTATCAAAATATTTGTAACCGGGGCAGGTGCCACGCATAAATCTGGCGCAGGTGTACTCAGCTACCTGCTTTTTGAGGCAGAATACTGTCAGGCCTTGATTGAATTAGGTTACATTGATGCCATCAGCAAAAGGCCACAAATTGAGGATTTTCTGGAATTGCCTGCTTCCAGGAGCCACCACGGCGTTAGCCTGTCTTTGTCTGACGCTGGTTAACCTTGCCTTAGCAAGGGATCCTCCTTGGCAACATGCTCCGGGACTAGCTGATCTAGGCATCAAGCCTGCTCAGGCTGCTGCCCTGGCAGGACCAGACATCCTGTTACTTCCTCATGGCTTGCACGACATTGAGGTCACAGGCCAAGCTCGCCCTGGTATATTTCGACAGGTCCGCTTCGTAACAGGCTTGCTGGTAGTGCCCATCTCTGCTGAGGTGCTGCAGCATGATCTGGAACAACCTCATGATGCAACCCTCGGCCGAGGCCTACACTTGCACATTGAGCAACTTCAAACGATAAATCAGGATCAGTATTATCTGGAAACTCAAGATTATCCTCTGCCTTGGTTACATTGGCATCTTCATATGCGCTGGCATCGCCGCACCCTGTCATCAGGCCAATGGCTGACTGAACTGCAGGAAGGAGATATTCGGGCGAGCTTAAGCAGAACTGAGATCTATCCTCTGGATCAACAACACTGTTTATTGGTTTTTACCCTGTGGAGCGATTTAGGTTCACACTCCTGGATAATCAGGCTGCTCCAGCAAACTCAACCAGAACTCTCACGCGCGCTGCCCTGGCTTGCAGTTAGCACCATGCTTGAAGCAGAACGCCAGCGCTATAGCCCTGCATCCACGAACTCAAACGCCCCCATGCCAAGCCCCTTTATGGAAGGCAGTGTTCGTATCCATCCCTGGTCTGCACTCCCGGGGCTTGCCGGAACTGAGCCCTGGGTCAGTGTCGATCAATCCTTCCCGGGCTCTCCCTCGTCCGTGCTGGCTCTATTATGTCAATTCTCACGATACCCAGAGTTTCTGCATGCACTTAAAAATGTTCATGTCATGCAGGAAGGAGCTATACAACGCAGTGACTGGAACCTACGTATCACCATCGGCCTCTTGCAGCTACACCGCAACTATCACATAACCACGGAGCGCTCTGCTCATGAGATTGATTTTCAGGGCCGAGATGACAGCGGGCATAGCCTGCAAGGGCGATGGGACATGCTTTTAGGCGCACATCAGAACACACAAAGCCGTCTTTCCCTGCAGACCGGAGAAGATAACGGCTGGATTACGGGTTATCTCCGCTACACACCTTATCCTGAGATGGCGGCTCCCATGTTGGGAGCACTGCTGATTCTGCACCGCAGTCACCGCTGGCTATTGCATGCGAGTCCCAAGCCATCCATTCCTGTTTTAACCAAGCATACAGAATAGGGGCCATCACCACGCCGGACAAACCAAGAAAGCGTTCCAGCAATATCATGCTCAACAACATCTCCCAAGCCCGGGCGTGAATGCTCGACCCCATGATGCGTGCATTAATAAAGTACTCAAGTTTATGCACCAAAACGAGAAACAGCAGGGATACCCCAGCCAATGGCAGGGAAATACCCAGGCTCAGTACAAGAATTACCGTATTGGAGATCAAATTCCCCAGAATAGGTATCATTCCTCCTACAAATGTCAGTAACACCAGCGTCTTGGAAAACGGCAAATGGATGCCCGCCAAGGGTAAGGCGATCAACAGATAAATCAGTGTCAACATCGTGTTGATCAAAGAAATTCTAACTTGAGCGGCAGCGATGCGTGCAAAACTCATACGCAGTTCATGACATTGCTGCCATAACCGGCGCGTATGCTGTCCTACCTTTCCTTCAAACCCATCATGATCCAGCGACATCAAAATACCGACCAACAGGCCTATGAGCAGGTAGCCCATATGCTTGAGTGTGCCTAGCCCCAAAGCACCTATTTCTGTAGCATGCTGACTTAAACCTTTGGCAATCATGCCCAAAAGATCTTGTTGCTGCGGCAGGTAATCAGCCAGAGAACCCGGCAAACGCAAACGTAGCGACTGCAAAATACTACCCACGCGTACCAGCAGCTCCTCCATACGAGATGAACTGCCAAGTACGGCATTAACTGCAGCGACAAACATGAGAGACAAACACAAGGCCAACAGCAGTAATAAAAAAACGCCTAGTGCACGCCTTCCCTGCCATTGCCCCAGCGCACTCTGCCGCATCAACCCCATCACAGTTTGTGCCAACATCAAGGACAACAACGGCACGGTCATACCTGCCGCGATCAAGATCAGGGTGGCAAAACCCACGACCACAAACGAGTAAAATCGTGCTTGCTGCTCTTGCCTGCTCATGACACCCAACCATCCATTGAGGGAGAGATACATGGTTGCACAAGGTTCTGCACATGTGAACAGATGATTACTCCTGATTTGAGTACATCTAGAAAATGAATGCTCCCGCAGCTAAACGCCCAAAAGCGTTGTAGCTGGGGTTTCTCGGGTCAACGACCAGAGCGTGTGGATGTTGCCATCCACACGACTTACCACGGTCT
>JABEVH010000214.1 GCA_013043915.1 Pseudomonadales bacterium | reverse complement strand
CTGCAGAGCCGATCGACACTGACGGCTCTGGCCATATTGGCTGATCGTGAACTGTTGCCTGAAGCAGTTACTCGGGATTTACGCTCGAATTATCTGTATTTGCGTCATCTGGAGCACGTATTGCAAGCTCAAGAGGACCAACAAACCCAAGTACTTCCTGTGGATGTTGGTTGCCGGCAGCGTGTGGTCCGCGCCATGGGTTACCACGAATGGGAGGAGCTGGTAAAGGATCTGGGTCAACGCCGTCAGCGTGTTCATAGCATATTTCGTGACGTGGTTTCACCAACGACCCCAGAAGGTGACAGTCAGGGATATGCAGAATTTAGTGATTGCTGGTTAGGGTTATTGGATACCCCGATGGATTGGCTAAAAGAGCAAGGCTATGTTGATGTCGCTGCTCTCTGGGGGCGGCTCAGTGCCCTTGCTTCCAGCAGAATCTTGCACGGCATAAGCGCGTTGGCGCGAGAGCGTCTAGATACATTTATGCCCATGTTGCTCAAGTGGGCTCTGCAGGTTCCTGATCCCGATTTGGCGGTTACTCGTGTGCTTCCCCTGGTGGAGTCAGTTTTGCAGCGAACGGTTTATCTGGTGATGTTGTCGGAATCTCCCGCTCGCCTGATGCGCTTGCTGGAAATTGCTGTAGCTAGCCCTTGGATAGCCGAAGAGCTAGCCCGCTATCCAGTACTGCTGGATGAGTTGTTGTCTACACCCACGTTAACGAATTCTCCTTCCCTGGCAAGCTATAGGGATGAGTTGCAACAGATGTTGCTGCGCCTGCCAGAACAGGATCTGGAATCAAGCATGCAGGTACTGCGGCTGTTTCAGAAGGGAAGGGTGTTGCAAGTGGCGGCTGCCGATGTCAACGGACAGTTGCCTTTGATGCAGGTCAGTGATGCCCTGACCCATATTGCGGAAGCTGTTCTTGATGCGGTACTGGATCTGGCCTGGCGTGATCTTGTCGCGCGTCATGGCTATCCTGGGCAGCATGAGGATAGAAGCTACTTTATGGTGGTTGCTTATGGCAAGCTTGGAGGGCTGGAATTGGGGTATGGCAGCGATCTCGATCTGGTGTTTATCCATGATGGGGATGAGCAGGCGATGACAACGGGTTCCTTTCCGTTGGATCAGGCATCTTTTTTTGCCCGCTTGGGGCAGAAAATGATACATATCCTGACTGCATCCATGGCAGAAGGGCGTCTGTATGAAGTTGATATGCGATTGCGCCCATCAGGACATTCAGGCTTGCTGGTCACTTCGTTGCATGCTTTTAAACGTTATCAGGAACAGGCAGCTTGGCTGTGGGAGCATCAGGCTTTAGTGCGGGCACGTCCTGTAGCAGGCGATGAGCAACTCGCTGCAGCGTTTGTGGTTTTGCGTCAGGAGATACTCTGTCGCGCCAGAGATCAGGGTACGCTGGCGCAAGAGGTTGCAGGCATGCGGGAAAAGATGCATCGGATGGGTCAACATGCGCATCAGGGAATGTATCCACACCAGTTTTATATCAAACATGATGCGGGTGGTATCGTTGATATCGAATTTATGGTGCAATATGGCGTGCTTGCCTGGGCACATAACTATCCGGAACTCACCCGGTTCACGGATAATGTCCGCATCCTTGAAGGATTTGTCACCCAAGACCTGCTTGCTGCAGAGGATGTGGATGTATTGCGGCGAGCCTACATGGCCTACCGCCAGCGTATGCATCGCCTAGCCCTGGCACAAGGACCGGATTGGGTTGCAGTTGAGGAGTTTGGTGATTTGCCTGACAAAGTACGTCAGTTGTGGGCAAAGCTCATCGTTAGTGTCTGAATTGAGGAGCCAGCGTGATGTCGATGTCTGATAGAGATGGGGTGATTTGGTATGATGGGCAATTGGTGCCCTGGCGTGAAGCGACCACCCATGTACTCACCCATACCCTGCATTACGGGATGGGGGCTTTTGAAGGTGTGCGTGCCTATGAGACTGATCGGGGTACATCCATATTTCGTCTGGATGATCATACCGGGCGGCTATTTGACTCTGCCCATATCATGGCGATGAAGATTCCTTACTCTCGTGAAGAAATCAATGAGGCGCAACGCGCAGCCGTGCGGGAAAATAATTTACCCTCCGCTTATATACGCCCCATGGTTTTTTACGGAAGTGAAGGTATGGGACTGCGTGCATCTAACCTGCAGGTTCATGTCATCGTCGCTGCCTGGGAATGGGGTGCTTATATGGGAGCTGAGGCTTTGGAACGAGGCATCAAGGTTCGCACGTCCAGCTATACCCGACATCATGTCAATATCTCCATGACCCGAGCTAAGGCTAATGGTCACTATATCAATTCCATGCTGGCTTTACAGGAAGCACTCAGCGGTGGAGCTGATGAAGCGCTGTTGCTGGATCCTGAAGGTTATGTGGCTGAAGGTTCAGGAGAAAATGTGTTTCTGGTACGTGATGGAATACTCTATACCCCAGAACTGACGGCATGTCTCAATGGCATCACACGTAAAACTGTATGTGCGCTAGCGGCTGATTTGGGCTTGCCTGTGGTAGAAAAGCGTATTACCCGTGATGAGGTTTATATTGCGGATGAGGCATTTTTTACCGGAACGGCAGCAGAAGTGACTCCTATCCGTGAGCTAGACGGTCGGCAAATCGGAGCTGGCAGGAGGGGGGCGGTGACTGAGAAACTTCAATCTTTGTATTTTGATACCGTTCATGGTCGACTGCCTGAACATAGGGACTGGCTGACTCCGATAGCATGATGGGCCCTCGTCGCATACTGATCGTTGGTGCTGCCTGGGTAGGTGACATGGTGATGAGTCAGCCATTGTTCAGTTACCTGCATCAGGTCTATGGAGCGACGACCCGTATTGATGTCCTGGCGCCAGCTTGGAGCCGTCCTGTGTTGACGCGTATGGTGGAAGTTAACCGCGTACTGGAGTTGCCTTGGGGTCATGGGCGTTTGGGGTTGGGGCAGCGCTGGCAACTGGGACGCTCACTTCGTCCGGAGGGCTATGATCAGGCCATCGTGCTGCCTAATTCCTGGAAATCAGCCTGGGTGCCTTGGGCTGCAGCCATTCCGCAACGTACAGGTTGGCGCGGTGAGTGGCGTTACGGCCTGCTCAATGATCTTCGAATGTTGGATGCTCAGGTTTTGCCGCGCATGGTTGATCGTTTCATGGCTCTGGCTGTTCCCAGGAGGGCGGCCCTGCCGGAGGCTCAGCCGCCACGTTTGCAGGTGGATGCAGCACTGCTGCAGCAAACCCTGCTTGAACTGAATCTCGATCATCAAGGCCCTCTGATTGCATTATGCCCCGGGGCAGAGTTCGGTTCCTCAAAACAGTGGCCAGCCCGGCATTTCTCAAATTTGGCTCAGCAATTATTGCAGCAAGGCTATCAGGTCTGGATCATGGGTTCGGCCGCTGATGCAGGTATAGCCCAGATGATTATGGAGGCGATTCCTGATCACCTGCGCGCCAAATGCCATTCGTTAGCGGGTAAAACGCGGCTAGACCAGGCGATTGACCTGCTCAGCTGCCCAGATGTGGTCGTTAGCAACGACTCAGGGCTGATGCATATTGCAGCAGCCATTCGGCCAGATCGTCTACTGTTGGCCCTCTACGGCTCAACATCACCCGTATTTACGCCCCCGCTGGCTCCTGCTGCACATATTCTTCGCCGAGAACTATCCTGTAGCCCATGTTTTAAACGCGAGTGCCCACTGGGACATCATGCCTGCATGGAAGAACTCATGCCTCATGACGTGATGGCATGGATTCATCCATGACATCGTGTATGAGAGTCTTATTGGTCAAGACATCCTCGCTGGGTGATGTTGTGCATACGTTTGCGGCACTCACCGACGCAGGAAAAGTCCTTCCGGGCCTGCGTGTAGATTGGGTCATTGAAGAGGCCTATGCCGAATTGCCGCGACTCCATCCTCGGGTTCATGAGGTCATTCCTGTGGCACTTAGGCGGTGGCGTCGAACGCCATGGGCGATGGATACCCGTCGAGCCTGGTCAGAGCTTCGTCATCGCCTACAGCAACCCTATGATGTGGTGATTGACGCCCAGGGTTTACTAAAGAGTGCCTGGCTGTTGCGTTTGACTCAGGGTCCAAGGTTTGGTTTTGATAGAGCCTGCGTGCGTGAACCGTTAGCGTCCTGGTTTTATGATCACAAGATCAGTGTGTCACGCTCCTTGCACGCGGTTGAACGCAGCCGCAGGCTACTCGCAGCAGCCTTGGGTTATGAAGTGCAAGGTGACGTTGATTACGGACTGCAAGTTGCCCCTGACATGTCTTGCCAGGAAGCCATATGGCTATTGCATGGCACGACCTGGCCTACCAAACACTGGCCCGAGGGGCAATGGCGGCAATTGGCGGAGCGGCTGTCTCAGCAGGGTGAGCGGGTGATGGTGCCTTTTGGTAATGAGCAGGAGCAGGAACGAGCACAACGCCTGGTGACGAATTTGCCACGAGCAGGTCTTTGGCAACCCCATGGGTTGGCCAGGTTGGCAGCAGCGCTGGCCGGTGCAAAGGCCGTGGTGACTGTCGATAGTGGTCTGGGGCATCTTGCCGCCGCCTTGCAGCGCCCCGTCTCAGGTCTTTACGGGCCTACGGATACCCGTTTGACAGGATTGTATGGCACAACCGTCACTAATCTATTGGGGCAGCGTCCTTGCAGTCCTTGCCTGCAACACCACTGTGCGCTTCAAAAAAAACCAACGCCAGTGGGGTGGCCTCCCTGCATGGCAGATCATCAGGTCGATGATCTGATTCACTGTACGCAAGTGAGGTAACACCCCGGATGAGTTCCTTATCTGCCGTCATTATCACCCTCAATGAGTCTCGTCGTTTACCTGCATGCCTAGCTAGTTTGGCATTTTGTCAGGAAATTCTGGTGGTGGACTCAGGTAGTCAGGATGGAACCCAGGATCTGGCCAAACATCTGGGTGCCCGTGTCTTGCAACAGGACTGGCTGGGTTTTGGTGCCCAGAAACAATGGGCCGTAGGACAAGCCAATTTTGACTGGGTACTTTGTATTGATGCCGATGAGGTGGTCAGTGAGGCCCTGGCTGCTTCCATACAGGCCGCCATGCAACAGCCAGAGGTTCATGCTTATCGATTTGCACGTTGCAACCGGTTTCTAGGTCGCCAACTTCGCCATGGAGAAGGCTATCCTGACTGGAGTCTACGATTATTTAATCGTCAATTTGGTGCATGGAGTCAGGATGCAGTACACGAGAAGGTTGAGGTCCAAGGCAAGGTAGCTAAGCTTGAAGGTGATCTGTTGCATGAGTCTGAAGAAACACTGGCGCATTATGTAGCTAAACAAAATCGCTACACCAGCTTGCAGGCTGAATCTTTAGCTGCACAAGGGGCAAAATATTCTGCCATGCGTATGTTGACTAGTCCTCTGTTCAGATTTTTTCGTTTTTATCTATTCCGATTGGGTTTTTTAGATGGGAAGGAAGGGTTGATTCATACCTTGATAGGTTGTCAGAACAGTTTTTTTAAATACGCCAAACTCTATGAACAAAAGATCCGAAAATCAGGCTGACTCTACGGCCGTTAGGTACAGATACTACCGCCCCAAGCACCTACTTACGATGTTGGTGGTTGTGTTTTTATGGGTACTGCATGGATTGCCCTTCAGAGTGCTGGGGTGGCTAGGTTGGTTAATGGGATCTTTGCTTTATGCCTTGCCGACATCACGACGACGTGTTGGTTTCATTAATCTGGAAAAATGTTTTCCGGAAATGACTCATCGGGAGCGGCAGCAGATACTAAGGCATCATGTCATCAATCTGGCCTGTATGGTGCTGGAATTCAGCTATCTCTGGTTCTCTTCAGTCGAGAGAATACGACGACTTATGCCGATCGAAGGTTTGGAGCATCTTCATGCCCTAGAGGGTAAACCCGTGATTTTTTTGATGCCCCATTTTACCGGATTAGATTTTGGTGGGCTGAGGGTTTCTCTGGAAACTCCGGTAGTCAGCATTTACTCTAAACAGAAAAGTGCTGATTTTGATGCTTATGTGGCATCGAGAAGGCTTAGGTTTGATACGGGCATAGTCCTTTCGCGTCAGGCAGGTATTCGTCCTGCACTGCGTGCCCTTAAGCAGGGTTATCGACTCTTTTATCTTCCTGATCAGGATTTTGGGGCTCGAGACTCTGTGTTTGCTCATTTTTTTGGTATACCAGCAGCCACCATTACCGGCCTTTCACGTTTGGCAAAAGCCTCTGGTGCTGCGGTGTTACCGTGCTATCCACGACGAAAACGAGACGGTTATACGCTGGTGATTGAGCCTCCCTTGGTCAATTTTCCCGGCGGGGATATTCAGCAGGATACTGAACATATGAATCGACATGTGGAGGCTCAGATCAGACGTCAACCTGCGCAGTATTTCTGGCTACATAAGCGGTTCAAAACTCGCCCGGCGGGGGAGCTGGGTTTTTACTAAGGCCACCTCGGGCTCAGAATAACTGATCAGTGGCTGTAGAGCCGCTGGCGGCAGGAGCCGTAGGTGTGCTTTGCGGGGCTTGATCAGCAGGCAGGTACTCCATATAACCATCAGGGTCGCTGTTGCTGGTAGGCTGACCATTGATTTTGCTGGTCCATACCGCAGCCAGGCCTGAAGGCATGCTCCAGCCTTGTACGGGTGTAGAGGCTAAGGCGTGTTCCATAAAGCTGTTCCACACGGGAACAGCGGCTACCCCGCCAAATTCGCCCGAACCCAAGGATGCTGGGTTGTCATAGCCAACCCAGGTGACCGCGACCAGGGTAGGACTATAGCCGTCAAACCAGGCATCACGAGCCTCGTTTGTAGTGCCGGTTTTTCCAGCCACATCATTACGGCCCAGCGCTAACGCGCCGCGACCTGTGCCGTGCACGATCACATCGCGCAGTATGCTGTTCATTTGAAATGCGACGGTGGCAGGAATTACTCGCGGTGCATGCCCGGCCATCTGAGGGTTATCACAGCCTGAGCATACACTTAGAGGTTGTGCACGGAACAGGATCTTGCCACGAGCATCGGTGACGTGGTCTATAAAATAGGGATTAATGCGATAACCACCGTTAGCAAAGGTGGCGTAACCGGTGGCCATTTGCAGCGGCAAAGCATCCATAGATCCCAGGGCCAAGGTCAGGTTGCGCGGCATTTGGCTCACAGGTAATCCGAATCTGCCCATATATCGAATGACCGGGTCCAGTCCTTGCGCCTGCAGCAGGCGTATAGACACCAGATTACGCGAGAGATAGAGCGCGCGCCGCAAGGTGATGGGGCCCATGAACTCACCGTCATCATTCTGTGGAGTCCATACCTGATCACCAAAAGTAAAACTCAGGGGGGCGTCATTGATCATGGAAGCCGGGGTATAGCCATGATCAAGCGCTGAGGCATAGATAAAGGGTTTGATCGATGAGCCAACTTGACGGCCTCCTTGAATAACTCGGTTATACTTGCTGGCGAAGAAGTCAAATCCTCCGACCAGTGCTTGCAGGGATCCGTCACGAGGATCTAAGGCGATCAGTAAACCTTGAACCTGCGGCAGTTCAGCTAGTTCCCAGCCTTGCGCCGTATGTAAGCAGCGTATGATATCCCCAGATTTGACTACATCACTTGCAGATTGGGGAGGCAGGCCTATACGGCCAGATCCGAGGGATTTGCGTGCCCAAGACAGCCCAGACCATGGAATCGTAATGTTTTCACCATCACGCAAGCTGACATTGATGGACTGCGGGTTGACTTGTTCAACTTCACCAGGTTCAAGTCCATTGACAGCATGAAAATCATCTATATCAGCATGTTGAGCCTCCGGTCCACGGTAGCCATGACGGTGGTCGTAGGCGATAAGGCCGTCACGAACGGCAAGATTGGCAGCATTCTGTCGGTCAGCGGGCACGGTGGTATAAACTTTCCAGCCAGAAGTGTAGATGTCTTCGCCAAAGCGCTGAACCAAGGTGTCTCGCACCATCTCGGCCAGGTAGAGTCCATTAACCTCTGAGATCGTGCCACGATAACTGAGGCCCACAGGTGCTTGAACGGCTTTCTGGAATTGCGTATCTGAGATATATCCTAGGGTATGCATACGGCCCAGTATCCAGTTGCGTCGTTCCATGGCGCGAGGAGCATCATCCACCGGGTTGTAGCGCGAAGGAGCTTTGGGTAGCCCGGCAATCATGGCTAGCTGGGGCAAATTCAGATCACGAATATTTTTGCCGAAATAGACTTGCGAAGCAGCAGCTATGCCGTAAGCGCGATGACCCAGAAAAATTTTGTTGACGTAGAGTGTCAGTATTTCTTGCTTGGTCAGAGTCTGTTCAATTTCATGGGCCAGCAATATTTCAGTGAACTTGCGCGAAAAGGTTTTTTCGTGAGAAAGAAAGTAGTTCTTCGCTACTTGCATCGTGATGGTAGAGCCGCCTGATTGTATGCTTCCTGTTGTTACTAGTTCAAAAGCCGCGCGCGCAAGGCCGCGAGGGTCTATACCTTCATGAGAGAAGAAACGGTCATCTTCAGCTGCCGTGACTGCCTGGATGAACATGGGCGGTATTTGACGGTAGGTGAGGGGGGTGGTGTGTTCATCGCCATATTCGGCAATGAGGTGTCCGTCCTTGCTAAGAATCTGTAACGGAGTTTTAAATTCCACATGTTTGAGGCTTTCGACATCAGGCAATTGTGGAACGAGATGTAAATATATGCCGCTAAGGATGAGTAGCAGCCCACAAATTGGGAAGAGTACTGCCGCCATTCCCGTAAATATTGCGCTAGACTTGGATACATTGTTCATGGGATTTCAGGGGTTAGGCTCGTTTAAAAGTAGAGGGATATCAGTAATGTTCGATTATATGCTGAAAACATGCTTGAGATCTAATTGCAATCGTGCTAGGACTAGTATTTAATGTAGTGGTGCATGAGTACGCTGTAAGTGCGTATTTTCGATAGGAAAAATACAAGGAAGAAAGAACGTGCTGCCCTTCCTCAGTAAAAAAACGACTGACCAGATTGGCTTGGACATCAGCTCGACCTCAGTGAAGCTGCTGGAATTAACACGGCAGGGTGATCGTTATAGGGTCGAAAGCTACGGTGTGGAGCCGCTGCCACAGAACGCTGTTGTTGAGAAAAACATCAACGACGTTGAAGGCGTGGGTGAGGCTATTGCTCGGCTTATCACGCGCGTTAAACCGCATAGTAAACGCGCGGCGGTTGCTGTCGCGGGTTCGGCGGTGATCACCAAGATTATTGAGATGGATGCATCGCTCAGCGAAGACGAGATGGAAAGCCAGATTCGTGTTGAAGCTGATCAATACATTCCCTACCCCTTGGATGAAGTCGCGCTTGATTTTGAAATCATGGATCTGGTTGAAAATAACCCGGACCGTGTCAAGGTTTTGCTCGCCGTTTCGCGCACAGAAAATGTCGATGTGCGTAAGGACGCTCTTGAAATTGGTGGGCTGATTGCCAAGACGGTGGATGTTGAGGCCTTTGCCATGGAGAGGGCGTTTGAGCTCATGGTTGATAACATGGGCGCTCGCGGTGGTGTCACTGGAATTGTCGATATTGGCGCGACGATGACCACGTTTAATGTGGTCAATGATGGCCAGATCATCTACTCGCGTGAACAGTTATTTGGCGGCAAGCAACTGACGGAAGAAATACAGCGCCGTTATGGTCTTTCCCTGGAAGAAGCCGGTCTGGCCAAAAAACAGGGTGGGCTCCCTGATGATTATGAGCAGGAAGTCCTTAAACCTTTCAAGGACGCTGTTGTTCAGCAGGTACAACGCTCCCTGCAGTTCTTTTATGCAGCCACCCAGTTCCGAGAAGTTGATCATGTGGTGTTGGCTGGCGGTACCGCTTCCATTGAGGGATTGGCGCAGTTGGTCCAGGATAAGGTAGGTAGTTCGGTCACCGTGGCCAATCCCTTTGTCAATATGTCCATATCCAGCCGTGTCAATGCCGCTATGCTCAGTAATGATGCTCCATCGCTGATGATTGCCTGCGGATTGGCATTGAGGAGTTTTGACTGATGGCCAAGATCAATCTACTTCCTCATCGACAGGAACGGCGCCGTGAGCAACTTAGTGCATTTATTCTGGTCTGTATTGTAGTTGCAGGCTTAGCCATGTTTCTGGTGATGGCGTGGAATAGTGAAGTAGGTAGTCAACTTGATCTGCAGAATCAGCGTAACCAATATATCGATAATGAAACGTCGAAGCTGGATACGGACATCAAAACTATTGATGATCTGCAAAAGCGGAAGAATGATCTGCTCAAGCGCATGAAAGTCATTCAGGAATTACAGGGGCGTCGGCCAGTCATCGTGCGTATCTTTGATGAAATGGTGCGTGTTACGCCTGATGGTGTTTACCTGACAGATTTTGAACGTCAGGGTGATAGTTTTCATATCGAAGGTATTGCCAAAGCTAACAATGATGTGTCGACGTTGATGCGCAACATACAAGCATCGCCATGGTTTAAAAATGCTTCGCTGAAAAATGTGCATGCGTTATCTGATAATACGTCAACAATCTCGGATGATTCGTCTCATAAAAGTCAGTTCAGTATGGATTTTGCGTTGCAGATTCCTGATCTGGTTGGAGTTGATAAGTCTGGGAGCCAAGGGCTAAAACAGTCGGGCACCGGCAAGGCAGGTGGAAAATGAGTCTGGATGCCCTGAAGAGTCTCGATTTGGAAAAATTACAGGCTAGCTGGCGTAGTCTGGATCCTGAGAACATTGGCGGATGGCCGCTGCCCTTTCGTGTATTGATATGGGTGCTGATCGTCGTCGTGATTTTTTTTGGAGGATACATGCTACTAGTGTCCGCCAAGTTGGATCAGCTCAAGGGGGCTCAGCAAGCCGAAGTGAGCAAAAAGGCTGACTTTGAGAGTAAGGCTTTCAAGGCATCTAACCTTGATGTATACCACAAGCAGCTATCTGAGATGGAAGATTCCTTCGGTGCGCTATTGCGTCAATTGCCGAAAGAAACGGAAGTCCCCGGATTGCTTGAAGATATCAACCAGACGGGTTTGGGAAGCGGTCTTGATTTTGAGGCCATTAACTTGCTCCCAGAGCAGGTTAAGGATTTTTATGCAGAAGATCCTATCGATATCAAGGTTAAGGGTGACTACCATGCTTTTGGGAGTTTTGTCAGTGGTATTGCGGCCTTGCCACGCATCGTCACCTTGCATGATTTCAAGGTGACGCCAGTTGGCGTAAGGGCCGCTGGCGATAACGCTCCTCCCCTTCTGGAGATGGATATTACCGCCAAAACCTACCGTTATCTGGATAAGCAGACAGACAAGACGGCGGGAGGCAAGCAAAAATGATCAGACCGTATCTGAGTGTCCTGCTGATGATAAGCATGGCCCTGATGCTGGCAGCCTGTGGTCATTCCAGTATGGATGAATTGCAGGGTGAGTTGACAGCCATCAAGATGAAACCGCGAGGAAAAATTGATCCTCTGCCTGAACCCGTTGTTATGCCCACTTTTACCTATGCTGCGCATCAGTTACGTAGTCCGTTTACGCCTTATACCGATGCACAGAATCTCCCGCCACTAACGGGCAAGAAGGTTGAGCCAGACCTGAATAGGCCCAAAGAGGCACTTGAACAGTTTTCCCTGGAGGCATTGCACATGCGAGGGACTCTGGACTGGGCTAAAACTGGAAAAATTGAGCAAGCGATAGTACAGGATCCACTGGGTCAGGAACATTTTGTACGGGTAGGTAATTACTTGGGCAAGAATCAGGGCAAAGTGAGTGCAATAACATCAACGCGTATCAGCATTGTTGAAATTGTGCCCGATGGTAAGGATGGTTGGGTGGAGCGTCCACGTAGCCTAGGTCTGAACGAATAAGAACGGATACACTGGAGACATGAACTATGTATAGCTTGATCAACATACAGCGTCCGGTGTGCCGGCAGGATATCAAGGACATGCGAGGATGGTGCGCTGGTATAACAATGTTGCTATGTTCCCTGGTAGCAGCGGCAAGTCAGCCAGTATTGTTGCAAAAGGTAGACGTCACGACGTTGCCTGGGGATGAGACACAACTGTTATTAACGTTTGATGGTACACCGCCTGAGCCGCAGACCTACGATATTGAGAAGCCGGCTCGTATCAGTGTTGACTTGGGGGGGGTACGGAGTGGCTTGAGCAGCAAATATCTTTCGTTGGGTACGGGCAATGCCCAGAGTATGACGGTACTGGATACTCCACGGCGCACGCGACTGATCATCAAGCTAGCAGCCATGACTGGCCATGTTGAGCAGGTACAGGGTCACCAGTTGATTTTGCGCATAGGCGCTGCAGAGCAAACTGCTTCAGCTGGGCATGGTCGCACAAATAGGCTGACAGCGCATCCTGTCAATATGGCGGTGGAAAATATTGATTTTCACCGAGGGCTGGAAGGTGATGGCCAAATACAGCTGGATCTTTCAGACGCCAGCATGTCGGTGGATGTCAAACAGGAGGGGAACCGTATCATAGCTCGTTTACCAGGAGCCTCCTTGCCTGATCGACTCAAGCACAAACTGGATGTTACCGATTTTGCGACCCCGGTAAGTTACATCAATGTAGCATCGGACAAAACAGGCACCGTGATCACCGTGCAACCGCATGGCGAGTACGAATACCTTGCTTTTCAGGCAGACAAGCACTTTACCATCAGCGTTAAGCCCATGACGGCTGAGGAAAAGCAGAAAAAGAGCCAGTTTGCCTACACCGGCCAAAAACTTTCACTGAATTTTCAGGATATTGATGTACGTTCAGTTCTGCAGCTGATTGCTGATTTTACCTCTCTAAACCTGGTGGCTAGTGATACCGTGACGGGTAAAATTACCCTGCGTCTGCAAAATGTTCCTTGGGATCAGGCTCTGGACTTGATACTCAAGACCAAAGGTTTGGCTAAACGTACGGTGGGTAATGTCATGCTGGTAGCTCCTGCCGATGAGATTGCGCGCCGTGAGAAAGAAGAGCTGGAGTCCAATAAGCAGGTAGATGCGCTAGCGCCACTACATACCGAGTTTTTACAGGTTAGCTATGCTAAGGCATCCGATATCGCTACCCTGGCGCAGAAAATTATTAGTCCACGCGGTAGTTTGAGTACAGATTCACGCACTAATACGCTGATCATCAATGAAACAGCCAAGACCATTGATGATATTCGAGACCTCGTACGTCGTCTTGATGTTCCGGTGCGTCAGGTGATGATTGAGGCCAGGGTTGTGCTGGCCAATACCAGTACCGATAAGGAAATGGGAGTAAGCTGGGGTATTGACGGTTCACAGATTGGCAGCAACTCAGCCATATTATACGGTGGGTCGAATCAGACCATGCTGGATTCTCAGACTTGGTATTCTAACGCGATGGCTAATCCGGGCATCCCACAGATACGAACGATTACCTATCCACAGAATTTGGCTGTCGATATGAGCGCGAGGCAAACAGGGGGATCATCATTTGCCTTGGGTTTTGTCAACTCGCGCGGCGACTTGTTGAATCTAGAACTTTCAGCCTTTCAGTCTGAAGGTCATGGCGAAGTGGTGGCCAGCCCGAGGGTGATGACGGCGGATAAGGCAACGGCTCGTATTGCGTCAGGGCAACAGATACCTTATCAGCAGGCTACTTCCAGTGGTGCGACATCGACCTCATTTGTCAACGCTGTGCTGGCTCTTGAAGTTACGCCAAGCATTACGCCAGACGGACGTATCCAGATGAGCCTTACGGTCAACAAAGACTCACCAAGTACATCGGTCAGCAATAACCAGTTGCTGATTGATACCAATAGCATTAAAACCAGTGTGCTGGTGAACGACGGAGAAACGGTGGTTCTAGGCGGAATTTACCAGACATCAGTCACTACCGGCGTACTCAAGGTCCCCTTGTTGGGTGATATCCCCTACCTGGGAGCTCTGTTTCGCAAAGACACTACCGTTACTTCCAAGCAAGAGTTGCTGATCTTTATCACGCCAACCATTTATAACGATGTCGTTGCCCAGCGCTGATCGTATATTCCTTGTCGGCCCCATGGGGGCCGGCAAGAGCACCATAGGCAGGCAGTTGGCAGAATTACTGGACCTGGATTTTCTCGATACCGATCAAGAAATTGAACGACGTACCGGGGCGGATATTCCGTGGATATTCGACGTAGAGGGTGAGCAAGGTTTTCGTGATCGTGAAGAGTCTGTCATTGATCTCCTTACACAACGCTCCCAACTTGTACTGGCTACAGGAGGCGGTGCTGTTATGCGCCATGCGAATCGTGAACATCTGCATGGACGCGGCTTTGTCATTTACTTGTGTACGACGGTAGATCAACAATTAGAACGAACGGCGCGTGATCGTCATCGACCCTTGCTGCAAACATCTGACCCGGAAAAAACTCTACGTGACCTACAGGCGATTAGGGACCCCTTGTACCGCGAGGTTGCTCATGCTGTGGTTAGCACGGAGGGTGGTTTGGCACGAGATGTAACGCATCGTATCATCAAGCTGTTGCGTCTCTCCTAGCTCAGGCTGGACCGACAGGCTACAATGTGGGCCTTCTTCAGAGACAGGATCGTTCCCATGCTGACGGTCAAAGTATCCTTAAAGGATTATCCTTACCCTATTCACATTGGGACTGGCATATCGCGCCGTGCCGACTTACTCAAACCCCATATCCAGGGGCGTCAGATTCTGGTCGTAACTAATCCAACGGTGTCAGCTCTGTATGGGCCGGCACTTATGGAACTTTTAAAAAGCATGGATCTAATTGTCTATGAGCACCAGTTGCCTGATGGGGAGGTCTATAAAGACCTGCAACATGTCAGCACGATTTTTGACGCGCTGCTGAAACAGAGTTATGACCGACGTTGTACGGTGCTGGCACTTGGTGGTGGGGTGATAGGGGATATGGCCGGGTTCGCTGCTGCCTGTTATCAGCGTGGCGTTAACTTTATACAAATGCCAACAACCTTGCTGGCGCAAGTGGACTCCAGCGTGGGAGGAAAGACCGGGGTTAATCATCCCCAAGGGAAAAACATGATTGGGGCTTTTAAGCAGCCCTCCGTGGTGATGATTGATACGGAGTTCCTTGAGTCACTGCCGGCAAGAGAGTTTTCTGCAGGTTTGGCAGAGGTCATCAAGTATGCACTGATACGCGATGCTGAATTCTTTAACTGGCTGGAATCGCATATGCCAGCATTGATGGCGCGTGAGCCCAAGCTCTTGGCCAAGGCCATTGCAAAATGCTGCCAGCACAAGGCCGATGTGGTGGTGGCTGATGAGTTTGAACAGGGAGAGCGCGCCCTGCTGAATTTGGGGCATACGTTCGGACATGCGATTGAGAGCCATACGGGCTACAGTCGATGGCTGCATGGAGAAGCTGTAGCTGTTGGGATGGTGATGGCTGCAAGGCTTTCCTCACGTCGCGGCGGTCTAAGGGTGGCGGAAGTCAATCGTATCATGCGGCTTCTGCAAGCCGCGCAGTTGCCGATGAAGCCGCCTGAAGGCATGACGGCAGCCCATTTTATGGAATATATGGGGCACGATAAAAAGATACTCGATGGCCAGCAGCGCCTGATCCTGATGACAGAATTTGGTCATTCCGAAGTGGTGGTGCTTTCCTCGGATGAGTTGGCCCGTGAGGTTGAGGTTTTGCTGCATGAATAAGATGCAAGGAACCTGCGTACTTTTGTCTATGGTCAGTGTAGGCCTGATTGGGGTCTATCTGCGCCAGGCTGCTCCCCTGGCACAGGTACAGGATGATCAACCTTTGGATCTTGCTCCTGCCGTAGCACCAGCAAAATTGCTGGCCAGCAACCGTGATTTAGGTCAGTTCCCTACGGACATGGTGCCCATGGTTAACCCCGTGGCTCAGGTAAGTCAGGCGATTGTCACTACCCGTAGCGATGCGGAACCTGCTGCAGCCACCGTTGATGCCTCCTTGCGCGAGGATTACCGCCATGATATGGGGTGGTGGCAGCATCAAGATCCTAATCATTGGGTAGTTCAGGTGCTTGGTGCAGGTAGCGAAGCTGCAGTCGTTGCGTATATTTCAGGGCAGCCTGATGCTAGCTTGTTCTCCTATTATGAGATTCAAAAACAGGGTCAGGCATGGTTTGTCGTTGTATTTGGCGATTTTTCCAGCCGTGAGTTGGCTACAGGTATTGCAGAAACCCATGATTTTGGCTCGGGGTCACAGGCTTTTGCCAAAAGTGTGACAGGTGTTATTTCAGATTTGACACCTGCTCCTGTGGTCGCTGTGCCTGTCAGCTCTGCTCCTGCCGTACCGGCTGCACAGGACAGCGGGGAGGTATTGCAGCATGCCGATCATGTGCTTCCGTGACTACTCCCCAGACTCATGACGGACTAAGCTTAGCTGATAGTTCCACGCCCTTAATCTTTCCTGGAAACGTTTTTAAGTGCCCAGCCTCGGTGGTAGGCGTAGCGCACCGCGCCCAAGGTCTGATGGAGAAAATCAGTCTCTTCGGGGGCTACGATAGCAATACTCAAAGCCTACGTGCGAAGCCAGAAAAGACCTGATTAAAAACACCGTTTATATCCACAACCGCATGGGGCGAAGGTTTACACGGCTTTTGCTAACCCATATATGGTCGCCCCCGTTTTGCCAAGCTTTCTTTTCATGATGTTCAACAAGGTTCGATTGCTGCCATATATCCGAGTTCTGATGAAGGCATT
>JABEVH010000213.1 GCA_013043915.1 Pseudomonadales bacterium | reverse complement strand
GGGTATACAGAACCTATCTTGCATCGTCGCCGTCGTGAAGCAAAAGCTGCTCGCTAGGGTAGCGCTGCGTTATTGCCAGGTTCAATCCGCCTATGGTAGTTTGCTTTGCTTCCATAGATAGTGGGTTGGCCTGGTTTTTTCGTGCTCCGGCATGGATGGGTGTCTTGGCGCTCAAGCACAAGGAGAGATGTCATGGAAAGACAGGCAGATTATGTCATTATCGGTGGGGGGTCGGCTGGCTGTGTGTTGGCTGGACGCTTGACGGAGAATTCAAACATATCTGTGGCCTTGCTCGAGGCAGGTGGTGTTGGTGATGACTGGTTGGTGAATACACCTGCTGCCGTGGTGGCTATGGTGCCGCGCGCTGTGCATAACTGGGCCTTTGAAACGGTACCGCAGCCTGGTTTAGGTGGACGCTGTGGTTACCAGCCTCGAGGCAAGGTGCTTGGTGGTTCATCATCAATCAATGCCATGGTTTACATTCGCGGTCATCGCACTGACTACGATCTTTGGGCTGCCATGGGTAATCGTGGCTGGTCTTATGATGAAGTCCTTCCTTATTTTAAACGTGCTGAAGACAATGAAGATTTTCATGATGCATGGCATGGACAGGGGGGGCCATTGCCAGTCAGTAGCTTGCGCACGGATAACCCTTTTCAGCAACATTACCTTCAGGCTGTAACCCAAGCTGGGTTCCCCTTAAATAAGGACTTTAATGGAGATCAGCAGGAAGGGCTAGGTATCTATCAGGTAACCCAGCGTGATGGTGAGCGCTGGAGTGCCTACCGGGCTTATCTGAAGCCGCATCTGTCGCGGCCAAATTTGCACATCGAGACGCATGCTCACGTTGAGCGCATCTTGCTGCTCGGGGGGCGTGCTGTAGGCGTGGAGTTTCGGCAAGGCGGTCATGTCCAGCGTATCATGGCTCGTCGTGAGGTCATACTTTGTGCTGGGGCGCTACAATCCCCTCAGATTCTTATGTTGTCTGGGATTGGGGATGCTGAGCATTTACAGAAGCATGGTATTGCTATCAATCACAATTTACCCGGTGTGGGCAAAAATCTGCAGGATCATCCTGATTTTATCTTTGGATTTAAGTCTGAAAGTTCTGATTTACTGGGTTTGTCCCTACGCGGCGGTTGGCATTTATTACGTCAGTTCATCCATTATCGGCGTGAACGTCGGGGCTTGCTAACCTCCAATTTTGCTGAAGCTGGGGGGTTTTTAAAGACTAGCCCTGAATTGTCTGCGCCGGATATTCAACTGCATTTTGTTGTCGCTTTAGTGGATGATCATGCGCGAACCTTGCATGCCGGTCATGGATTCTCTTGCCATGTTTGCCTGCTACGACCAAAAAGTGTAGGTTCTATAAGCCTGCGTGATGCTCATTCGTACAGCGCTCCACTGATTGATCCAAAGTTCCTAGATCATCATGATGACGTGGATAGATTGGTAGATGGTTTTAAAATGACTAGACGTTTGTTGCAAGCACCCGCATTATCAAAATTTATAACCGGCGATCCTTTCACCGCATCGGTACATACGGATGAGGATATACGTCAAATTTTAAAGCAACGTGTGGATACGATCTATCATCCCATCGGTACCTGTCGGATGGGTTCGGATGCACAAGCTGTTGTTGATGCGTGTTTAAAAGTGCATGGAATGGAAGGGCTACGAGTGGTTGACGCTTCAATCATGCCAACGCTGATCGGAGGCAATACACACGCACCCGTCGTGATGATTGCTGAGAAAGCCGCTGACATGATACGGGCTGATGCCAAGGGCTAATAGGGGACTCATGATATGAATACCGCGATGAAAGAATCTACTTGGTTAGACGTGGCTGATACCAGTGAATTGCGTAGAATATTTGCAGATCAAGAACCTACAGCTCTGCGTTGGCGAGAGTCCACCTATGCTGAGCGCCGAGCTCGTATTGAACGCCTGAAAGCGACTGTGCTTGCATATCGTCAAGATATTATTGAAGCTGGGTTTGCTGATTTTGGCAAACCAGCAACTGAAGTTGAACTCACTGAAATTCTGCCTGTTATTGCTGAAGCTAATGATGCACTAAGGCGCCTTAAAGGATGGATGAAGCCTCGTAAGGTATGGCCTTCGCGTATGATGGTGGGTACGCAAGGTTATATTCAGGTTGAGCCCAAGGGGCGTGTTCTGATTATTTCACCATGGAATTACCCTATAAACTTAAGTTTGGGGCCTTTGGTATCAGCGCTGGCTGCGGGAAATACGGCCATTTTGAAACCTTCGGAGATGACGCCTCATGCTTCTGCAATATTGAGGCGTATTATTGAAGAGGCTTTTGCAGAAAATGAGGTGGCGGTGGTTGAAGGGGCTGCTCCGATAGCTCAGGCGTTGTTGGAATTGCCCTTTAACCATATATTTTTCACCGGTTCCCCGGCGGTAGGACGCATTGTGATGGTTGCGGCAGCCAAGCATCTGGCTAGTGTCACGTTGGAGCTTGGTGGCAAATCTCCGACCATTATCGATGAGAGCGCTGACCTTGCGCTAGCTGCGCGAACCGTCCTTTGGGCGAAATTTACCAATGATGGTCAAACCTGCATTGCCCCGGACCATGTTTATGTACATGCTTCCTGCAAAGACGATTTTATCAAGCATTGCCGTGAGGCACTTGAGGCCGTCTATGGCCAAGAAACTGAGCGCATGCAAAGCCCATTTTTGGCCAGAATAGTCAATGAACGACATACTGACAGGGTAAAAGCCTTGCTCGATGATGCATTGCAGCGCGGCGCAAAAGTTCTTGCAGGTGGGCAATATGATGCAGCTAAACGTTATATTGCACCGACCTTGCTGGAAGGTATCCCTGGAGATGCGCAGATTATGCACGAAGAAATTTTTGGCCCCCTGCTACCCATTATCGGTTTCAACCAGCTGGATGAAGTGATAGATCGCATCAACGCTGATCCTAAGCCACTGGCGCTTTATATCTGGAGTCGTAACGAAACCAATATCCAGCGCATTATGCGCAAGACCAGTTCAGGTGGAGCTTGTATCAACCATTGTGTTGTGCAATTCCTACATGGCAACTTGCCTTTTGGTGGTGTCAATAACTCAGGCTTAGGCAGTGCCCATGGCGAACACGGGTTCTTAGCCTTCTCCCATGAAAGAGCGGTAGTACGTAATCAGGTGATGCTAGCCAAAATGTTTTTCCCTCCCTATACCAACATGACCCGACGACTGATCAATCTTTTTATAAAAACAGTATAAGGTGACTGAAAATATCATGTCCGCAACTCAGTTGAGCAATTTGGCCGTGCATCCTACGCATGAACTTTGCCGGGAGCAAAGTCATGCGTTAGTTAAGCGGTTTTGTCCTAACCGCCGAGGATCGTCCTGGTTCTCAACCCCACGACCGCGAGAATCCCCTCGCTTTAGCCATGGGGAGGAAAGCTGGAATTTGATGTTGACTTAGATTTCACTTGCAATATACAGAGCTCAGTAATATAGTGTTTTGTATGAGCGATTACACCATAAAATACAAGAACAACCTGAATGTGGTTTACTCCTGCAAGTACCATGTTATATGGTGTCCGAAGTATAGGCGCT
>JABEVH010000212.1 GCA_013043915.1 Pseudomonadales bacterium | reverse complement strand
GTGTTGCTCTTACAGCGGCAGGTCGATAATCCCTTTACGGAACAGGATCAGCACTGGCTGGAGACGTTCGCCGCTTTGGCTGCACCGGGTGTCGTGGCGCAGCGGCGCGCTGACCGTCATCTGCTGCACCATGTGCTTGATGATTGTCGCTCTCTTTGGCGCAAGATGACCGGGCCACGGCATTACACGTGGAAACTGGTTGCCAGTGCGATCCTGGTTTTTGGGGTGGTGAGTACCCTGCTGCCTGCTACCTACCGTGTGACTGCTAAGACCTCCATCGAAGGTCAAGTGCAACGTGTGATTCCAGCGCCTTTTCAGGGATTTGTTAGCAAGAGCTGGCATCGTGCCGGTGAAACGGTTCATGCCGGTGACGTGCTGGCAGAACTGGATGACAAAGATCTGCTCATGGAACAGGCCAAATGGCAGGGGGAGAGCGATCAGTACGCACGCAAGCTGCGTGAGGCCATGGCCGAAGATAACCTTGCCGATACCCAAGTGCTGAGTGCGCAATATGATCAAGCAGCTGCACAACTGGCACTGGTGCAGAGTAAGCTGGATAGGGTCAAGCTAATAGCCCCCTTTGACGGTATCCTCGTCAGTGGCGATTTGAGCCAGTCCATCGGCGAGCCGGTGGATGAGGGCAAGACCTTGTTTGAAGTGGCCCCGCTGACTCATTACAAGGTGATTCTCAAGGTGGATGAGCGCGATGTGGCTTATCTGAACGAAGGGCAGTCAGGTCAGCTTGTGCTGGCGGGTATGCCTGGAGATCCCCTGGAACTTGTGGTCAAACGTATCGTACCCGTGGCGGTTGCTGAGGATGGCCTGAATTATTTTCGGGTTGAAGCTGACCTGCTGGGCCACGCTCCCCCGCTGCTGCGTCCAGGTATGGAAGGGATTGGCAAGATTAATATGGGCCGACGTTCCCTCCTTTGGATATGGACACACCACTTTACCGACTGGCTCCGACTTCAGACCTGGACTTGGCTATGATAGCCAGGAGCATGGAAGGCGACGATGGCGGGTAATCTTCTTAGTGACAGCTGGTATGCTGTGTCCAAGCTGCGGCCTCGATTGGCCCTGCATGTGCAAGTACACCGGCGCGTCTTTCGTGGTCGTCTCTGGTATATGTTGCAGGATGTCGCCAGCGGCCGTTTTCATCAGTTGACACCTGGTGCCTATGCGCTGCTGGCTGCCATGGATGGTCAGACCACCGTGCAGCAAGTATGGGAGCGGGCGTGTCAGTTATTGCAGGACAATTTACCCTCACAGGAAGAAGTGGTGCAGTTATTGTCACAACTGCATGCGAGTGATGTGCTGATCTGTGAACTGTCGCCGGATATTGCCGAGTTGTTCCAGCGTTTCCGTCGCCAGAAGAAGGATCAGATCAAGCGCCAATTCTTCGACCCGTTCGGGATACGTTGGTCGTTGTGGAACCCCGATGCCTTCCTGCAGCGCTGGTCCCCGCGCTTGCGTTGGCTATGGGGACCAGCCGGTGGAGCGCTCTGGCTGCTCTGCGTTTTGCCCGCCCTAGGGTTGGCGGCGGTGCATTGGTCGGCACTGACCGAGAATGTTTCGGATCGGGTATTGAATGCACAGAACTTGTTGGCCCTATGGCTGATCTATCCCGTGGTCAAGATTTTGCATGAACTGGGGCACGGTCTGGCGACCAAGGCGGGAGGGGGTCGTGTTCATGAGATGGGCATCATGCTCTTGGCACTGACACCGGTGCCGTTTGTGGATGCTTCTGCAGCCTATGCTTTTCCCTCCAAATGGAGGCGTGCCGTGGTAGGGGCTGCCGGTATTTTGGTGGAGACCTGGTTAGCTGCCGTGGCCATGTATGTCTGGACCCTGACGGAACCGGGGTTGGTTCGCGCAGCGGCCTACAATGTCATGCTCATCGCCGGCCTGTCCACGGTGATTATCAACGGCAATCCCCTCATGCGCTACGACGGTTACCATATTCTGGCGGATGTGCTGGAAATGCCTAATCTGGCACAACGCGGAGCTCGCTACTTTACCTACCTGGTGGATCGCTATATTTTTCGCGCCGAAGGACTGCAGCGGCCGGATGAGTCGCCTTCTGAACGTTTTTGGCTGCTGCTCTATATGCCCTTGTCGTTTGCTTACCGTGTTCTGATTACGCTAGCCTTAGTCTGGATTATGGTGGGCAAGTATTTCTTTTTTGGGGTGCTGCTCGCTTGCTGGGGTATCTGGACCATGTTTATTCTGCCGCTGTGGCGCGGTTGGCAACATGTGGTTGAGGCTCCGGTGCTGCACCGTCAACGGGATCGTGCCTTGCGCACCAGTGTGATCGGCCTGGGTATTTTGCTGGTCCTGCTGGTGGCTGTGCCCTTGCCCTTTCATAGTCGAGCGGAGGGCGTTGTTTGGTTGCCCGATGCGCAGATCGTACGAGCCCATCAAGCGGGATTTGTGCACAGGGTTTATGCCAACTCAGGAACGGTGGTGCTTGCGGGATATCCGGTGGTCTACCTGAATGACCCTGCGTTGGAAGAAGATTTGGCACAGAATCGTGCTCATCTCAATGAATTAAAGGCTCGCTACCGTGACAGTGAGTTAAATTCGCCGGTAGCGGTGCAGGTGGCTCAGGCGCAACTGCATGAAACTGCCGAGAGCGTGCGTCAGGACGAAGCCAAGACCCAAGAACTTATGGTATTGGCGGGCGCCAGCGGGCAATTCCTGCAACCTGATGCCGATATCCTGCCGGGACGGTATTTTAAACATGGTGATATCCTGGGCTACATTAGCCGCCCACAGGTTCACCCGGTGATACGGGTTTTGGTCAGTCAGGACGATATTGACTTGGTGCGCAAACGATTACGCAGCACTGAGGTCCGTTTTAGTTACGCCATTCCTTTGGTTTATACAGCGCGACTATTGCGCGAAGTCCCCGAAGGGCAGGATCAATTGCCGAATAAGGGCTTGGGGCAAGAGGGAGGAGGGCATATTGCTACCGATCCACGCGACCCCAACCGTACCCGTACCCTGCAGCGCTATTTTCAGATAGATCTTAAGGTTGTGGATGGTGGAGCTTTGAGTCCATGGTACGGCAGCCGTGTTTATGTTCGTTTTGATTATGGCATGACGCCCTTGGCTTACCAGTGGTTCCTACGGCTTCGGCAATTGTTCTTGGCGAGGCTCAATGTCTGATCTCGGCTGGATATTGACAGGTCAGCGCGTACCTTTGATTGATGGCGCCTATGCTGAGCGTGATGATCGTCATGAGGAGGTGCTGGAAGCGTTTCTAGCCAATCGGGTGGGACGCTGGCTGCGGCGTGCACCTAGCCATCGTGTCCGTCAGTATTTTCTTGATGCGGTAGCTGCTTGGGAAGCGACGGTGACGGTTGCCGATGACGAGGCCTTGCGGCAGCAATTTGGCAGATTAGCGCTGGCCTTGAAGCATGAAGGTTTAGCTCATTCCCGTGTCGCTGAAGCCTTTGCTCTGGTGCGTGAAGGGGCGCGGCGAACCTTGGGCAAACGTCACCATGATGTGCAGATTTTGGGAGGATGGGTGATCCTCGGTGGCCGCATTGTGGAAATGCAAACCGGTGAGGGCAAAAGTCTGACCGCTACACTGCCGGCAATAACTGCCGCTGCCGCAGGTGCTAGTGTGCATGTGGTTACCGTCAATGATTACCTGGCAGCGCGAGATACTGAACTCATGCGGCCGCTCTATCAGTTTTTTGGACTAAGCGTCAGTTGTATCGTGGAGGATATGGAACCTGAGCAGCGGCGACATGCCTACGCCTGCGATGTCTGCTATGTGTCCAATAAGGAGCTGGTGTTTGACTATCTTAAAGATCGACTGGCGCGCCGGCATGCTGATACACGAGCGCACAGGCTGCTGCTGGGGCTGGCGCACGGGGAGCCACCGCAGCGTTTATTGTTACGCGGTTTACATATGGCCATAGTTGATGAGGCGGATAGCGTACTGATCGACGAGGCTCGTACCCCCTTGATTATTTCCAGAACCGAGGAAGAAGGGCAGGGTCAGCTTATCTATGGACGAGCCATCGAACTGGCTCGTCAGATGGAGGCGAACACGCACTATCGCCTGACCATGGACAGACACATAGAATGGCAAGAAGCAGGGCGTCATTTTTTAACGCATGCTACGGCAGATTGGCGTGGTCTTTGGGCATCACCGCGCTGGCGTGAGGAGATGCTGCGGCAGGCTTTGGTGGCCTTGTTACTGTTCCATCGCGACCAACATTATATCGTCTCCCAGGGAGCCATACAGATCGTTGATGAATCGACAGGTCGTGTTATGGCCGATCGTACCTGGGAACGGGGTTTGCACCAGTTGATCGAGGCCAAGGAAGGGTGTGAGATTTCCGAGGGACGCGAGACCCTGGCAAAGATGACCTACCAGCGATTTTTTAGGCGCTATGTGCTCCTGGGAGGGATGACAGGTACGGCCCGTGAGGTGGCCCCGGAACTGTGGCGAATCTATGAATTGCCGGTGGTCACGGTGCCTACGCATCGCCCACCATGCCGGATACGTCAACCAGATTGTTGTTATGCCGACGGAGAACTGCGCTGGAAGCGGGTCGCAGAACGTGTTCATGAGATCATTGCCCAGGGTCGTCCCGTGCTGATTGGAACCCGTTCGGTGGCAGCTTCCGAGGCGGTTGCTGCGGTCTTGCAGGCAGCTGGCATCGAATATCGCATCCTCAACGCCAGACAGGATAAGGAGGAGGCTGCTATCATCGCGGGCGCTGGAGAGGCTGGACGCGTGACGGTGGCCACCAACATGGCTGGGCGTGGTACTGATATCGCCCTCGGGGCGGGTGTCGAAGAGGTTGGCGGTTTGCATGTGATCCTCACGGAGTTTCACACATCGCGACGTATCGACAGGCAATTGATCGGTCGCTGTGGTCGCCAGGGGGACCGTGGGAGTGCGGAGGCAATTGTGAGTTTGGGCGATGAAC
This sequence comes from Pseudomonadales bacterium, assembly GCA_013043915.1. Lineage (GTDB taxonomy): Bacteria > Pseudomonadota > Gammaproteobacteria > Pseudomonadales > Moraxellaceae > JABEVH01. The sequence goes on along the minus strand of JABEVH010000212.1, from coordinate 6,814 downwards.
TTTTTGCGCATTTTCAGCCGCGGCTGCAGCGTCGATGCGCAGCCTGGATGTCACGCCATGGGCGTAGTGAGCTTCCGCGCTGGATGTTGCGCGTTTTAGTCTGGATGGCACAGAGAGCCTCAGGCCGCTTAGATGCCCGTAGTCGCCAGATGACGTTTCAGTCAGACAAAAAGCAAAGCGAGTTTTTAGCATTTGCAGGAAAGGTGGAGTGATGGGTTGGTTGAAAACTAAAATCGGATACGGAATTTTGCTGGTACTTGTCGTGCGTGGCGTTGATGCATCACCCTTTGAGTGCATGATCGATGCAAGCCAGATTGTCGAGGTGCGCAGCCCCGTGACCGGTCTCTTGCAGACGGTGCCGGTAAAACGCGGTGATGTGGTTAAAGCAGGGCAGGTACTGGCGACGCTGGATTCAGGGGTTGAGCAGGCCAATGTCGATGTAGCTCGTTACAAGGCCGAAATGGTGGGCCAAGTGGAGGCCAGTCAGTCCAAAGTTGAGATGCTGCACAAAAAATTTGACCGTGCACAAAAGCTGTATGGGCAGGGATCCTACGTATCGGCACAGGAAAAGGAAGACGCTGAACAGGATTTGCGGGTTGCAGAAGGAGACGCCAAGGTGGCCTTAGAAAATCAGCATCTTGCCGAATTGGAATGGAAGCAGGCGCAGAGTACGTTGGATAGGCGTACCTTACGCAGCCCCTTTGCCGGGGTGGTGGTGGATCAATACATGTACCCGGGTGAGTATGTGGGGGGCAATGAAGCCAAAAAATCGATATTAAAACTGGCTCAGGTCAGTACGTTACGGGTCGAAGCTATTTTGCCGGTATCGATGTATGGCAAAGTTAAGCGAGGCAACAAGGTGACCCTGATTCCGGAAATTCCGCTACAGGACGGTAATATACGGGGTGTCATCGCCCATGTGGATCATATCGTTGATGCTAGCAGTGGCACATTCGGTGTTCTGTTGTTTCTCAATAACCCAGGCAACCGTATTCCTGCGGGCATACGTTGCAAGATGCAGCTTTAGTGCAGATCTTTAGCCGTGGCGATGTTCCACGAGGTGTATTGGGGATGTTTACGAAAGATTGGATAAGATCGTGGGTTGTGCATGAGGTGTGCAGAGGTGTGAACGGCAGCGTTAAGGGTGGCATACCTTGGGGTGTGGTGAGTGTCTTGCTGCTGGGCATGGGGATTGTCGGTCATGGCTGGTCACTGGGCTCTGATGATCCTTGGCATGTCATGGAGTCTGTTTCTGCATCACCTGCCCAGCCGATGATCAGTGGAGGCTCTGTTGATGGCGTGTGTCCTGAGCGGCCGCTGTCCGTGCCGTTGGGCTTGTTTGAAGCGGTTGAACGAGCCTTGTGCAGCAATCCGAAAACGAAGGGCGCCTGGGCCGATGTCAAAGCCAGTGCCGAAGCCGTGGGTGTCGCCAAGGCCGCTTATTTGCCCACCCTTAACGGGTCAGTTCAGTATATCGGTGAGCATATTGGTAGCCAGATTATCAACCAACCTTCCCTGGATTCGCCTCACAATGAACATGTGGGTACGCAAACACTGTCGCTGAATTGGGTGCTTTTTGATTTCGGTGGTCGGTCAGCCAATTTAGAAAGTGCCGAAAAATTATTGGCAGCAGCGCAGGCCAGCCAAAATGTGGCGTTGCAGACTGCCTACATCAATGCCGCCAAAGATTATTATGCGGCGGTGTCCGGTTTGTCGCGTGTGCAAGCGATGCAGCGGGTAGAAAATGATGCCCACGATAGTTTTATGGCGGCAAGTCTGCGTATGGAAGGGGGAGCGGCGAACGTAACGGATATGTTGCAGTCCAAAACGGCCTATACCATGGCGGAATACAACCGGGTCAAGGCGGAGGCAACTTACCGTTCGGCCTTGGGATCACTGGCGGTCGATATGGGGTTGGCCCCGGATATCTTGATTACGATGCCAAACATCAGTGATGAAAATCCGATGGCACCCAAGTTTATAACCTCTATTCATGAATTGATTGAGGAGGCTGAGCGTCAGCATCCCACGGTATTAGAGGCACAAGCGCAATGGGAGTCGGCACAGGCTAAGGTACGTTCCATTCAGTCTGAGGGCCTTCCTACCCTGAGTCTGGTGGCTGAATCCAGTCGCAACAATCAACCTACGAGCGTTCAGTTGGGGTCGCCTGAGCTTCCTGCGGTAACCCGTGACAACTACTTGGGTATCAAATTGGACGTTCCCTTGTTCGAAGGGCAGGCTCGTGGCTACAAGGTCAGGCAGGCACAAGCACAGGCGGATTCACAGCGTGAAGCCATGCATGATGCCGAGCATCAGGTAGCCACCGCTATCTGGACCAACTATCAAGACCTGTTGGCAAACGGACAGAATCTGGACATCACCCGCGATGCCTTAGACGCAGCGCAACAGGCGTTCATCGTCATGCAAACCCGTTATAAGTCGGGTATGGCCAATATCCTTGAACTGCTGAACACGCAACAGGCTCTAGCCAAAGCTGAGGAACAACATGTTGAGGCGCAGACCGATTGGTATACATCTAAGCTGCAACTGGCTGCAAGTTTGGGCAATATTGATTTGGTGTCGGCCTCTACGTATGAATAATAAGGAATCTTTGTGCACCTAGTTCGGTTGATTCAACACGTCATGGTAGGAGTCCGTCGCCGTTGGTGGTGGGCTATGATTTGGGGGCTCAGTGCCGCAGGGTTTTGTATGGATGTTTATGCGGATCAGGACCCGGTTCTCAATAAAGCGGATCAACTGTTGCTGGGCCATCAAGCCAAGGCAGCGTATGAAGTGCTGCAACCCCTTGAGGATGAGCGTGCAGGTCAACTTGATTATGACTATCTCCTAGGTCTGGCTGCGTTGGAAAGTGGTCATTCCTCTGAAGCGGCTTTTGCTTTTGAACGGTGTTTGGCGGAGGATCCTCGCAATGGTCCCTGCCGTGTTCAGATGGCACGCACACACCTTGCTCTGGGCGAGAAAGGGAGTGCTCGGCATGAGTTGATGATCATTCGGCAGTCGGCTCCCCCTCCTGCCGTAGCGCAGATGGTGACCACCTACTTAGGTGATCTGGATACGGTGCAGAAACAGCATCAAAGGGGGGTGGAGGGCTATGTCGCGATGGGTAGTGGCTATGACACCAATGCAAATTTAGCGACGCACGATACCCAGATTGCCATACCCCTGTTTGATAACACCTTATTGCCCTTATCCTCGGCAGGACAACGGCAGGAAAGTGGCTTTGTCCAGAGCATGGCCGGCATCTCCGGGCATTACCGCTGGGGTCCAGCCTGGACATGGCTGGCAGATGCTGATGTGGCTGACCGGGACTACCTCAAACACAGCACCTTAAATTACCGCTATGACGATATGAACCTGGGAGGCGCCTACCAGCATGGTGTTTCGCAATTCAGCCTTAAGATGCAACGGCAGGACTATGATTTAAATAATCAGATTTTCAGAACGCTGCAAGGCAGCATGGCCCAGTACCAGTACAGTTTTTCTGATACCAATGAAGCGAGTGCTTATCTCCAGGAGAGTATTCTGCATTATCCCACCGACAGCTCTTTTAATGTCGATCGCCGTACCTTGGGTGCAGCGTGGTCAGCAGTGGCCTCGATCCCTGGGGCCCCGGTATTTTTTGTGGGAGCTGATGCAGGACATGAATACGCTTCGAGCGGAGGCAATTCATACAACGGTGATCAGTTCTGGGGAGGGCGTATGGGCCTTACATGGTTCTTATCCGACGTGCTGGCCATCACGAGTTCCTACGTTGCTGAGCATAGGCATTATGATGCGCAAAATCCTGTATTTATGACAACGCGGCAGGATTTGCAGTGGGATGCTTCGTTCGGTGTGATTTACAACCTGGGCCATGGTTTTTCTGTGCGGCCAACGTATGCCTATACGAATAACAGCTCCAACGTCGTGATCAACAGGTATTCCAGGGCAGTATCCAGCCTGGATCTGCGTTATGACATGTGAACGAAAAGGATATGATCAATGTTGAAGACACTCTTTAGTCGATCGCGACGTCGTAGCCATGTGTTTATGTGGGCGGTAGCTCTGGGGGGGTGGGGCATTATCGAGGCACGTGCTGAGACGGTGGGGAGAATCAACTTTGTTGAGGGGGAGGTCATTGTGGCCGCGCCTGATGGTCAGGTACGCAAGGTGCAAAAAAATGATCTTCTGCTTCAAGGCGACCGTGTGACTACCCGTGATGGTTGGGTACAGATACGCTTTAGTGATGGTGGTTATATGGCGCTGCAGCCTCACACGGTGCTGGGCGTGGATGCTTATTCTTATTCAAATGCCTTGGACGCCCGGTCATCCTTGTTGTTTCAATTGGTGCATGGAGGACTGCGTGCCAGCACAGGAGCCATTGGTCAGGGCAGAAAATCTATATACCGTGTCAAAACACCCGTTGCGGAGCTTCGCGTACGCGGGTCAGAGTACACCGCAGATTATGATGGCAAAGCTCTGCATGTGGCTGCAGGGATAGGTCGTGTCTCAGTAACCAATGATGAGGGAAGTATTACCTTGCTTTCAGGTCAGTCTGCGGAAGTACAGCGTGATGCAGGCCCCATGCCCACCGATGATATGCCGAGCATTGAGGCGGCTGCGCCTGACGATCATGCGGGAATGCTGCCTGGCGTGGTCGCTTTAGGTGACAGGGAGGGCGTGGCTGGTTTGCCTTTAGGGATTCAACCTTTACCCGTACTGCAAAACTCTGTCAACGGCACGCCTCGCTACAACCTGATTATGCCAGGGATTAATCTTACCGCCACGGGAGGCGGGGGTGGAAACAGTGTGGTCTACAAAAATATCGATAATGTAGAACAGAATCTGTCGGCGACGTTTGATAGTCATAACGGAGCCCTCCTGACGGTGGCTACCCCTACCCAGGTGCTGCTAGATAATACGGGTACGCTCAGTCCGCTCAATTATAATGGAATCATCAACCAGAATGCCATCAGCTTAGGTGAAATGACGGGGGGCTCCAGTCAACTAGGGGGTGTCCGTGCTGCCAACGGACAGTACCTGCCCTACATTATTGGGATTGAAGGACCGGTACCTGCTCAGGCCGGTTCCGTTAGTTATTCATTGGCGATGCCGACGGATGCCACGCCGTCCCGTCTTTACGACAGTGAAACGGGTGTATCCAGTTCTGGCAACATTAAACTGTTTACGTTGACCTTGGACCTGACCCAGTTGCAGTTAACGGCAGACCTGCAATTGCAGATGACCGGAGGGCAGGGGAGTACGGGGGTCACGGGTAGCTACGAGGCGAAAGCCAATAATGTCAGCGTACCTGCGCTGTTGCAAAATGGAGTATTTGTTCTGAGCGGCTTAACGACGACGGGACCATTAGGAGGGATTTGCGGAACGACCTGCACGACGACGCTCAGCGGCTTCTTTGCGGGAACTAACGGATCGCGGCTGGGTACTTCGTATGACATCAGCACGACAGCAGGGAATATTGTGGGTGTGGCTGCATTAACTCAAAGTGGCCCGATCAGCATTTCAAGCTCTACGCCCCTGAGCAATTCCACGCAACCGATTTACAGTCTTGTCATGCCGAGTGGCACGCCAGCGCTCTCCGGGGATACGAGCAATTATGTTTTCTCAGGATTGCAGGGGAGTTTTGCGAGTGCCAGTGCTTCGTCTACCAGCACCGTTCCACCGGCGGGGGCTTTGCTTTCGCTCGCTACCGTAGGAAGTTCATCCGCTTCTTTGTTAGACAACCTGGGCTCTACACCCTTGCAGTACAACGCGCTGACGACCCTGGGTGCTATCAGTTATGCTGAGTTAAGCAACGGTTCAGGCACCTTGCCGGTCAATGGATCTTCGCCTTCGGGGGCTGCGGTCACGTTGAACAATAGCAGTTACCGTCCTTACGTGGTGGGCGTCAGTGGAACGTTGCCGGATGTGAATCTGGGTACGGTCAGCTATAGCTTGCAAGGGGGAACGACACCACGTCTCAACGGTAACCAGCCAGGTACCCTCGGTTTTTTCAACATAGACCTTAATCTAGGCAGTTTGACACTCAGCCCTGATCTGCAGCTGACCGTCGCAGGAACCACCTTGCAAGTCAATGCCTCCAACTTGTCGGTAGCCAGTCTGGGAAGCACAGGAAGTTTTATGTTGAACGGACTGGGTGTCAGCGGTGGCGCGTGTTCCAAGGGCACGTGTTCTGCGGATATTGGGGGATTTATTGCAGGTGCAGGTGGCTCGCAGATGGGGACTGCTTACACCTTGGATGTGCCTGGTAGTGGTGTGGTGACCGGTGTTGCAGCGCTTACCCAGGCGCCCGTGGCGGTGGCTTATACGTCCAGCTACGGTAACTCGGGCACGGAAACGCAAAGCGCAGTTGGTGTTTATGGCGATGTATCTGGCAAGACGGGGATGCTAGGGGTGGCTCAGGGTGCGTTGGTCCCCTTGCAACGGGTGGCTGCCAATACGGCGGTGGCTGATGAGGGTACGGACGGAACGCTGGAATGGGGGCGGTGGACCAGCGGTACGCCGACGGTCGATGGTCATGCCACTTCGGTTGCGTTGAGCAACACCGATTCGGTGCATTATGTGTTGGGTCAACAAACCCCCGCCCGTGTCCTGAATGCTTTGGCTGCACAGCCGGGCATGGTTAGCTTCGCCCTGGAGGGGCAGGGTACTTCGCCTACCAATGGCTCAGCCGTGGGGGTACTGCAGGCGGGTACGCTGCAGGTCAATTTTGCGGCGGAGACGATAGCGTTCAACTTGCAGGTGGCTATGGGCAGTCGTGCCTATGCGATCAACGATACAGGCAATTTATCGG
>JABEVH010000211.1 GCA_013043915.1 Pseudomonadales bacterium | reverse complement strand
GTTGATGCTGGGCTTAATGCAGGCACGGGATACGATATTGCCGCAAGTTGAGCTGCGTTCTCGTTTTCGGCCGTTTATAGAAGATGAATTGCCTGACTTATTGCAGGGCCGCCCAGGATGGGTGGCTCATCCAGGGAGTTCGGCAGCTTGTCCTGTTGGATGGAATGCTCCCTGTGTGCTGGCGCTGGGGCCTGAGGGTGGATTTATTCCCTTTGAATTGGCGCTGATGGCAGATCAAGGGATGCGTGCCATCAGCATGGGGCCACGGATACTCCGTGTTGAATGGGCTGTCAATAGCCTGGTGGCTCGTTTTTTTACCGAATGACCTAGACGCCAGTGACCAGCAAGATGTATTAAACGAGATGCCTAATGATAGGTATCAGGGCAGGCAATTCTTGTAACTACTGGGGTAGCGAGAATTTCAGCATGACAAAAAACATACCGCCACCGATGAGGTTCGCTCTGGCAGAGAGACTTTCAGGTAGAAGGTAACATTCTGCTGGCCCATGCCACAGGTCCATTTAATGCCGAGCTGATTGATGCAGTCCCCCATGTCGATCAGGCCTTGCTGCGTCCCCTGATTAAGGCAGGTCCTGCTGGCTCTGCCGGGAGCTAACTACGTCATTGCATGAGACTTACTGTCAAAAATGTAAGAACACCAAGGTTCAGCAGCTCAACCTTGGTGTCAAAACAACCTTCGCGCACAACACGCTGCATCAAATAGCCCATAACTTTGTGGGGTATTCCCCGGCTGCTGCCCACCTGCAGTTGCAGCTCCCGCTCTAGTCCACAACTACAAGGTATGAATATCGTGCCGTTATTTTTCCACAAAAGCCCTTTCGATCACATAGTCCCCTGGGCTGTTGCTGGTGCCTTCGACAAAGCCTTTCTCTTCAAGAATGCTGACTAAATCCTTGAGCATGGCGGGGCTGCCACAAATCATGACCCGGTCTTCGGCTGGATTTAGATCAGGCAAGCCGATGTCTTGGTACAATTGACCGCTACGCATCAAGTCCGTTAAACGACCTTGATGTTGAAAGGGCTCGCGGGTCACGGTGGGGTAGTAGATGAGTTTATCCCTGACCTGCTCACCAAAGAACTCATTGTTGGGCAAGTTCTGGGTGATGTAATCATGGTAGCCAAGCTCGCTGACGATACGCACACCATGCGTTAGAATGATTTTCTCATAGGCATCATAGAACTCAGGGTCGCGGATCACGCTCATGAAGGGAGCTAGTCCCGTTCCGGTACTCAGCAAGTATAACCGCTTGCCGGGTTTGAGATTGTCCATAATCAATGAGCCGGTAGGTTTACGGCTGACCATCAGGGTATCACCAACCTTAAGATGCTGCAGGCGAGAGGTTAATGGACCCTCCTGTACCTTAATGCTGTAAAACTCAAGATGCTCCTCATAATGAGCGCTAACTATGCTGTAAGCCCGCATCAAGGGCTTGCCGTTGAGCATCAGCCCAATCATGACGAATTGTCCTGTCTTGAAACGCAAACCCGGGTCACGGGTGGTGGTAAAGCTGAACAGGGTATCGTTCCAGTGATGGACCGAGAGTACGGTTTCAGAAATATACGGTGACGTCATGGTAATGTCCTGATGCATCCCTAAGTCATTGAGGGTGCGTATTCAAGCACCAACGGTTTATCATAACCAGCATAAATTTTTGATGTCTATGCCAGAAATTCTTATGAATAGGCGGAATATTCGGTTTCTTTGAGCCAGTTGAGGGTTGCTGGCCATACAGCTTCGGGAGCTTCCCTGCCTGAAACTATGCCCATATGTCCTCCAGGTACGGTGATAAACATCTTTTCTGCTGAACCCAGCAAGGGCAATAAGGCTTTAACGGAGGCCGGGGTTGCCAAGCTGTCCTGTAGGCCGGCCATGATCAATACCGGCGCATGGATACGTTTAAAGTCGATGGAATCGCCAGCCAGTGTCAATTTTCCTGAGGCAAAGCGGTTGCCTAGCCAGGCTTCAAGGAACATGTCTCTGGCCACGCCGCCAGGGTAAGCCACCATATGGTCAAGGAACGAGGCTTGCGTGGCATGGTCAATGACATAGTCGCGATCATCCAGGCGCCGAAACAGGTCCAAGTATCCCTGTAAGCTGGCCACGGGGCTGGTAAGTTTAAAGTTAAGCGCATTTAACCAGCCCGGGCTGAAAAACCAGGCGGGAGGCAATTTGCTGCGACTTAGGCCGGTACGTCGTTCCAGAAATTGCAGCGAACGATCCATGCGACGAGCCAATTGGCCGATGGAACCGGAAGCATGGCTATCAATCGATGTTCCCAGTATGATGATATGCGCGATATCAGTATCCAGTCCACGTCCTGCATGGCAAAGTACGAGATGTCCTCCCAGGCTCCAGCCGTGTAAGTCGAGTTGGGTTCGTTGGGCATGCTGGCGTATAGCGGTCAGGCAGGTAGGGAGCAACTCCAGCACATACGTAGCCAGGGTGTAATGATTATGTCGCCGGGTAGGTGGACCCCAATCAATCAGATAAACATCTTTGCCAGCATCAGTCAGGTAACTGACCAGTGAGCGTTCAGGAAAAAGATCATAGATAAGCATGTTGACGGCCAGTGGCGCTACCAAAACCAAAGGGTTTTGTGCAGATCCTTGCGTTCTCGGGTAGTGCCGTACGCTAATCAAGCCATCATGGTGAATGACACGGTAGGCGCGTTGCCCGGCCCTGGAGAGTTGTTGGGCATGAAATAAACGATCACGAGCATTGGATAAGCGCGATGCCAATCGCCTGGATAGTAAGCTGGGTGTGAGCATGGCCGCGCTAATCCTCAAAAATCCATGAGAGGGGATAATTTATCAGTTCACATCAGTCCTGCCCATGGCTGCTCAGCCCTATGATGTAAGGCTACAACGCATACATCTTGTGCTGCTGCCTCATGTTTGCAAGATGTGACGGCTCAACCCCACGACCGCGAGAATCCCCTCGCTTTCCGTCCCTACGGGATCTTCGATAGACCACAATCTTTTCAGTGGTAGCCATGGGGAGGTTTAGTACCTGCTGCGGATTACAGGGATATAGTCTTCATGGATGATAACTTGACGGTGTGGCGCAGGGTAGATTAGATTCGACCTATGGTGAAATTGTCTTTTGGTATATCAAAGTTTGGCGCTGGGGTTGTTTTTGCCCTATTAATACGAGTAGCTTCGGCTACTCCCATCGTGTTGCGCTACCCATACATTTCTTTTTCTTCCCAGCCTTCCGCTCCTGTTCATGGAATAACGCCGTCATTATTGTTACAACAATTGAACGAGTTGAAAAATAGTGGCTACACCTTTGTTCGCGCCGAATCATTGCCTCTTGGCAAGAAATCCCAGACCAATAAGACGGTCATTGTATGTTTTGATGCCACGAACCCCTTGTTCATGAAGGAAGTTTTACCTATTTTGCATGTGTTGCATGTGCCTGCCGTGGTGGGGGTAATAGGTCATCGTGTGGGAGCCTATGACAAACCTAATCTTAGTTGGGCAGAGCTGAGAACACTGGCAAAAGATCCGTCGATTAGCTTAGCTATCGAGGGAGACCAGTTGGATATTCCGCTGCCTGGCGACCCGCAAGGCGACTTGCAGCCAGCAGCAACAACACGCGCTTGGTTAGGGAATCAAGCAGGCTATGAGCGTGAGAAGGTTTACAGAGCCCGAGTCACGGCTGATCTGCAGCGCAGTGAACTTCGTTTTGAACAGCACCTGGGAATGCGAGCCCATCTTATCCTGTGGCCCAACGGGAAGTTTAATGATGTTTGTACGCAAATTGCGGCTGGCCTAGGCATAACATCGAGCCTAGGACAACAAGGATGGCTAGATGCTCAGGGGCGACCTGTTATGTCCCTGCTTGTCATCGACAAAGGGATATCCCCCTGGGCATTGGTTCACGATATGGCTGCAAAAAGCCAACAAATGCAGCATCAACCTGTGCGCCTAATGCATGTCAATCTGGACTATGTCTATGATAAAAGGCCTGCACAAGAAACCGATAACTTAAAGAAGCTGTTGAAACGTATACGCCAGAGTGATGTCAATACCGTTTACCTGCAAGCCTTTGCAGATCCTGATGGTAACGGGGCTGCAGATGCTGTGTATTTCCCCAATCGGCATCTTCCTGTTCGCCAAGATCTTTTTAATCATGTGGCGTGGTCGATCAAAAAATACACCCATGTTCGGCATGTGTATGCTTGGATGCCCTTGTTAGCATGGCAATTGCCTTCTCATGATGAAGCTGCAAAGGATGTCGTTGTAACGTTGCCGAATAAACCTAATTATGTTTCAACCGGCTATCCGAGACTTTCTCCATTTTCATTGTCAGCACGGGCAGTGATCAGAGACATTTATGTCGATCTTAGTCATCATGCTCATTTCAATGGAATCCTCTTTCATGATGATATAACACTTTCAGATTATGAAGACGATAGTAGCTTTGCCAGGGCGACTTACCTGAGCTGGGGTTTGCCCGGCACAGTGGCTGAGATTCGTCTGCATCCTGAATTGATGCCCATGTGGACCCTACTTAAGACGGATACCTTGGATAATCTGGCCCTGGACATGGCACGTATTGTACGTGGCGATCATCCAGGATTATTGACAGCACGTAATCTGTATGCCCAGGTCGTTCTTCATAGAAAATCTGAGGAATGGTATTCCCAGTCGCTAGAATCTTCACTGGCGAGATTTGATTACACGGCCATCGAAGCTATGCCCTATATGGAACAGGCGCATGATCATACGGTCTTTTACCGTGACTTATTTGATCGGGTCAGGTCATATCCTCAAGGTTTGCTTAAAACCATATTTGAGCTTCAAGCCAAAGATTGGCGTCAAAATGGGGATCCTATTCCTTCAACAGTCCTAGCGAGCACCGTATGCATGTTGTATAGCTGGGGTGTACTGAATGTGGGCTATATACCGGATGATCCATTCCGCAATAGTCCTGATCTGGAGGTGCTTCGCCCCGCCTTGGATCATCAATGTATCATTCAATCACAAGGTAATCATGGATAGAAGCATTGTCTGCGATTGCCTGGTTTTATGCTAATTCCCTTATGCTCGAGATGGTCGCAGACCTCTTGTTTTCTGTGAAGGGCAACTGCCGCTCGTTTTTGGGGTGAGTAGACTCACAACATAAAAAAGCAAAAATGGAAGGTATCTATGCGCACTGAATTACATTTGCCCAATCTTCATATGAGTCGATGTATGATCTTGGCTACTGATTTGGATGGAACCTTACTGGCAGGCCCACAACCCGCCCGACGCATCCTTCGAGAATTGTTTAGGGATAATGTATGCAGCTCAAAACTTATATTTGTGACGGGGCGCGGCCTTGAGTCAATACTGCCTGTTCTGAACGATCCAACGGTACCGCGCCCTGATTACATCATTGCCGATGTAGGAGCGACCGTGGTATATGGTGAAAGTCTGCTCCCTGTTAGCCCCTTGCTGCAAGAAATTACAGCTGCATGGCCGGGAACTCAACAGGTACTAGAGGCACTGGCTCCATTCACCTATCTTGAACGGCAAACCGTGCCGCAAGAGCGTCGATGCTCATTTTATGTGCAGGAAGATTTGATTGACGATGAGCTGCGACATGTTGTCAACGAGTTGGGTTGTGAACTTCTTTTTTCTTCACAACGGTATCTTGATGTGCTTCCCAAAGGCGTTGGAAAAGGCGCCTCCCTACAGCGCCTCTGCAAACAACTAGATTTTAACCTTGAATCCGTCGTCGTAGTCGGCGATACACTCAACGACTTGTCGATGTTTACGGTGGGCTTCCACGGTATCGTTGTGGGCGGGGCAGAGCCTCCCCTCATTGAAGCAGTACGGCATGTCGATCGTGCTTACATTGCTGAGGGTGAAGGATGCGCGGGAATTCTTGATGGCCTTGTCCACTACAAGTTACTGAGCAGAAAAACACCCATTGCCATTGATGCATGTGGGAAGTCTAATCTTGTCATGGTCTACCACAGACTTCCCTTTGACGAAACGGCAGATGGGAAGAGAAAACGCCCCCAAAGTCCAAATGGAATCATTCCGACCCTGCTTAATTTCTTTGCGGAGGGTGCTATGGGGTCATGGGTCGCTTGGTCACAGCAATCTACGCGCGAACCTGAAGCGTTTAACGTGCGAGTTGCTGTCGATGAGAAAAAATATACGAATCTGCACGCAGCGCGTATACCCTTGACTGCAGAAGATGTTGATTTGTTTTATAAAAAGTTTTCTAAAGAGGCGTTTTGGCCG
>JABEVH010000210.1 GCA_013043915.1 Pseudomonadales bacterium | reverse complement strand
TAGCACTTGACCATCGTATCCGCCTGGGCAGCTGTTGACATGGCCAGTCCTGCCAGAGCCAGGGTTGCGGACAGGGCTGTGACTGCGAAAGTGTTCTTGTTCATGATCTATCCTCATCTTAAAGGGCTGTGGCGATATTGCCACTATTCAAATAGTCGTTAGGCCTCACTGATTTCTTACACCTCTTGAAAGATTTTTCTGAACTTTAGCTATTTTCCATTTAACATGCGCAGCTCGCCATGAGCCCGATATTGTCAGCTAGGCTAAGGTATAGTTTCTTTTAAATTTAGGTTGGGCATGCAAACCACTATTTTTGAAACCCCCGTTATCAATACTATGTGTCGCTGGATTTCATCTTTTATATTGCGCATGCTGGGTTGGAAAGTTGTGGGTTCTGCTCCAGATGAACCCAAGTATGTGGTGATTGCGGCGCCGCATACCAGCAATTGGGATTTTCCTTATACCTTGATGGTTTGTTTTGCTTTACGCCTGCGCGTGCACTGGATGGGAAAGGCCAGCCTTTTTCCTCCAATATTAGGTGGCATTATGCGCTGGCTAGGTGGAATTGCCGTGGATAGGGAACAAGCCGGTCATGTTGTTCCCGCGACGATTGCAGCCTTCAATCGTTGTCATTCCTTGAGTGTCATTATTCCCCCTGAAGGTACGCGAGGTCAGGTAACTGCATGGAAATCAGGTTTTTATCGTATCGCTACCGGTGCCCGGGTACCCATTGCCATGGCATATCTCGACTTTAAAAAACGAGAAGGAGGCATCGGTCATATCTTCTGGCCTACCGGAGATATGGAAAAAGATATGGCTGAAATTCAGAAATTTTATGAAGGAATTACCGGAAAACATCCGCATCGATTCAGCAGCGATTCCATAAGAACGCGATCATGATCCATGGCTTTACTTGCCCAGACAAAAACTGCTGAATATACGCGTCAGCAAATCATCTGTGGTGAAAGTACCCGTTATTTCCCCCAAGGCACCCTGAACTGTCCGCAAATCTTCTGCCGCCAGATCGGCAAAGCCATGTTGCAATTGTTCTAGTGCATGCGTCATGGCTGCTTGCCCCCTTCGCAGGGCATCGGTATGGCGTATCCTGGCGGAGTAGGGAACTTCACCAGGTTGACGTCCTGCGCGTTGCGCAATTTCACGTTTAAGCGCCTGCAGGCCAGCTCCGGTTTTTACACTGATGGGTAGCATTAGATAAGGCTTGCCTGCAAATTCCAAGGATAATGCCGGGTCGGGGTCTGCCAGTATATCGGTCTTGTTGCGGACTAACAGCAATTTATCGGGCGATGGCAATTTAGACATATGACTTGCCATGTGTTCTAGCTCTTGATGAGCATCGGCATGAGCATCGACCAGAAAGAGCATACCATCGGCTCGGTCAACCTCGTGTAAGGCACGGCGTATGCCTTCTTGCTCAATGGGATCATGGGTGTTGTGCAAACCTGCGGTATCAACGATATGCAGTGGCATGCCTTCAATATTGATTTGCTGGTGAATAAGGTCACGGGTAGTCCCTGCAGTATCACTCACAATGGCTAAATCCTGGCCAGATAGTGCATTGAGCAAACTTGACTTTCCGACATTAGGTCGACCCGCGATAACTATTTTCATGCCGGTTTGCAACAAGACACCCTGCTCGGCTACCTGAAGACATTGGCCGAGATCTTCCAGAACTGTTTTGCCTAGCTGTTCCGTATAGGTATCCCCCAACCACTGCGTTTCTTCCTCGCTAAAATCGATAGCGGCTTCAACATGCACACGCAAGGTAATCAGGTTTTGCACGATGGATTGCACGTGCCTGGAAAATTCGCCTTGCAAGGAATTTTGCGCTGAGCGTGCTGCCTGTTCCGATCCTGCTGCAATCAAATCTGCCACGGCTTCAGCTTGAGCCAAATCCATACAGCCGTTGAGATAAGCCCTTTCACTGAATTCCCCGGGTCTGGCCATGCTGGCACCCTGCTGGCAGATTTGCCGTAGCAGCATATTTAAGACCATAGGGCTGCCATGAACCTGAAGCTCAACGACATCTTCGCCGGTAAATGAATGCGGAGCTTTAAAATACAGAAGCAGTCCCGTGTCGATAACCCGGGCATCGTTATCGATAAAGCGTTTTAAATAAGCCTTTCTCGGTTCGGGTTGCGCTTTGTCCTGCGTGATTGCCAGAACGATACGTAAACTATAAGGACCAGATACACGAACAATACCCACCCCTCCCTGACCAGGTGGGGTGGCGATGGCAGCAATGGTGGTCTTCATCAACACACCTATCGCGCTGCTGCCTCGATGCGTTTAGTAATTATCCACTGTTGAGCAATCGAGATTAAATTGCTGACTAACCAATACAATACCAAGCCTGATGGAAAAAACAGGAAGAATACGGTAAAAATGGCAGGCATGAGTTTCATCATTTTTGCCTGCATGGGATCAGGTGGAGGCGGATTCAGACTTTGCTGAACAAACATGGAAATACCCATCAACAGCGGCAATATAAAGTAGTGATCCATATCAGAAAGATCATGAATCCAGAATATGAAGCCTGCCTGCCGAAGTTGAACGCTTTCCATCAGGGTCCAATACAACGCGATAAACACCGGCATCTGTACCAGCATAGGTAAACAACCCCCCAGGGGATTGATCTTTTCCTTGCGATAAAACTCCATCATGGCTGTCGAAAGTTTCTGGCGATCATCACCGTACTGTTCTTTCATTCTGGCCATTTCAGGTGCAAGTTTACGCATCTGCGCCATGGAGCGATAACTCGCTGCTGATAATGGCCAAAATGCTGCTTTAACCAATAAAGTTAGCAGTATGATTGACCAACCCCAGTTGGAAACTACGGCATGTATGGCATTGAGCAACCAGAACAAAAATTCAGCGATGGGCCAGAGCCAGCCATAATCTACGGTTAAATCCAGACCAGGGCTGACTGCTGCTAGGTTGTGCTCTATTTTTGGTCCAGCATACAATTGCATTTGAAATTGCTGCGCTTGGCCAGGACTAATGGTGACTTCAGGTTCTACAATACTGACGTAGTTAAAATTACCTTGACGACGTGTGCTATAGGTGACTTGCGTATGATGATCCGGTACCCATGCTGTAACAAAATAATGCTGAACGAGTGCGATCCAACCCCCAACTTCCGATAGTTGCAGGGGAGATTTACCAAAATTCTTTAGCGGCAATTTATTATAGGGCTTATCATTGGTCCACCAGGCAGCGCCTAGGAAGGAGGATAATTTCATACCCGCATGCGCACTTGGATCACCGCTTTCGTCGCGTTTTAATTGGCCAAACAGTGCGCCAGACCATGCCTTAGTGCTGCTATTAGAAACTTTGTACACTAAGCCTATCAGGTAGCTACCACGCTTAAACTGATAAGTTTTATCTATATGTACACCCTCGTAGTCGGTGCTGAGTACAACATCAAGCTCATTTTTCTCTGTCGATAGTGCATAGCTATTCTGTGCTGTCTGGTACAGAGGTCTTCCTGCAGCTGCAGCATCAGGACCATCAGGACCAATCAATCCACTTTCAGCAACGAATGTGGTTTTGCTACCATCACTCAGTAGTTGAAATGGCAGAGCGGAGCCCGTCTGAATGGGATATTGTGTCAATCCGAGGTCGGTCAGATCCCCGCCTTTCCTAGAAATAGTAATCTGCATAAGATCCGTTGAAACATGGATCCCGCTGTCATAGATAGATACAGGTGCCGTCACTGCAACCGGTAAAGCTGTTGAAGAATCAGCGGCTACATGAAGTTGAGGTAAATCTGTTGAAGCCGAGTTTATAGGTACAGGAGTAACTGTGGCTGCAGACACGGGTGTAGCATTAGCTCCGTAGTCATGCTGCCAGTTCCAAAACAGCAGATAGCCCACCAACAACATTGCAGCAATCAATAACTTACGAGGCGTTTCCATCAGATCGATCCGGTAAGCAGGAAAAATTTTCAGGCACAGGATCTACCCCCCCATGTGCCCAGGGATTACAGCGTAGCAAACGCCAGCAAGCCAAATAGGTACCCTTAAAGATACCGTGGCGCATAATAGCTTCTTGTGCGTATTTCGAACATGTGGGATGAAACCTGCAATGTTGCCCCATCCATGGACTAAGCCACCATCGGTAAAACCGAATGGGAAGTATCCACAGCCTACGTGCAAATAATTGCAGGTTGCCAATAGTTATCATGATTGCGGATTCTTGGAGGCATTCAGTCTTTTCAGAAGCCGCTTGATATTTTGTTGAATTTCAAGCGCCACGTCCTTGCTCTCCAAATTTTGCAAGCCAGATCGCGCCATGAGGATGACATCCAGGGTAAGGAGCTGCCACTGCGTATGGCGAAATACCTCCCTGGAAATTCGTTTTATACGGTTTCTATCAACGGCTCGCTTAAGTTTTTTCTTGGGAACAATAAGACCTAAGCGTGCCATTTTGCAATTACTAGGTGTGGCCAACAGCAAAAAATGTTCTGAACCTACTTTTTGTATACAGCTGTCAAAAACACGTTGGAATTCAACAGCTTTTAACAAACGACGCTCTGGGCCAAATTCAAGACAAGTCTTTAATTCAGACACAAAGACGTTTACGACCTTTGGCTCGACGCCTTGCTATAACTTGACGACCATTTTTGGTAGCCATGCGAGCACGAAAGCCATGGACGCGCTTACGCTTGAGGTTGCTTGGTTGGAATGTACGCTTCATGGCAACACCGTATTGACACTTGAAATCAAGGGCCACAGATTGTATTCCCATGTTGTCTTGAGGTCAAGAATTACATGGATCATCTTGTTTTTTTTAGCACTGATCGTCTTAGTATTTTAAGTATTTAAAAATATTTAAATCCTTGTAGATCAGGTAGTAGAGTAGGAGTATTATTGTGGATAAGTGTAATTT
>JABEVH010000209.1 GCA_013043915.1 Pseudomonadales bacterium | reverse complement strand
GGTTACTGCCGTTATGGGCTAGGTGTACTCATGGGGCGGGCCGCTCGGGAAGCAAATTCTTAATAGTAACTGGAACGCTGGAAAGGAAAACGGTTATGGCTGTTCGTGATCGACGTAACGATGTCACCAAGAAAATCTTACTATCCATCCAGGACGAACATTGCCCAGGATTATTACATTTTCTAAATTCACTGCCGTATGGCGCAGAAACCCCTTTTGTTCGAGGGGTACTCTATCAGTGGGTGTTACAACATCAAGACCACGAAAATATCAACGAACTTGTCACGACGGTGATGTCTGGACCGGGCGGGCAGTTAAAGGGAATAAAAAGCAAAATTAAAATAAAACAAAAAACATATAACTCTAAAAAGCACCGGCAAGAACAAACACCACCACAAAAAGGGGGGAGCATTAATAACGAACGCGGGGATGCGCCGCTTCAGCCAAATAAAACACAGCAAGAAACCAAAAAGGCAAACATCACACTACCTAACGACCTCGATGCGCAAGCGATCGACGATCTCCGCAGGCTAGAGGATATGTTTTGATCTAAAAAATGGACCTGGCTCCACAAACACCTACCCGCCCCACGTTAAAAACGCATGAGAGGCGATTCTGCGCACACAAGCGCTGCCTATGCTGTTTGGGGGTTGCACCCAAAAGAACAGGAGCATTAAATCGCCTTAAAACGAGTTTTACGCACACGCACGAACTTCATTCTACCAACACAACGTCTTGCTAGACCTTCCTTGCCCAACTATACCAATAATGCGTCTGTAGATGCCTCGTAACAATCAAAGCGGGTCGTTTGCAAAAGACCCAATCAGTGCCAACAGCAGCTAGCCCACCAAGGACGTTGACAACGTGCCTAGGCTGGAGGCTTACAAGCCAAGCTCTGCATTTGATACTCATCCTGCTGCCGTCTCTGCAATCAGTACATCTGCTGGGATGCCAAGGCTATGGTGCAGTTTTCGGATCATGGCCAGCGTCAGCGGACGCTTGCGGTTCAGGATTTCGTAGACGCGATTGCTCTTACCAATCATCGGCTCAAGATCTTTGATGGACAGTCCGCTCTGATCCATGCGAAATTTGATGGCTTCCACCGGATCAGGCGCAATGATGGGCATATGCTTGGCCTCGTAGGCCTGCACCAACGTTGCTAGGATGTCCAGGCGATCACCCTCCGGCGTGCCCAAGTCAGGGTCGGATTCCATCAAGACCGAAATCTCTTTGAGCGTTGTCTTGTAGTCTGCTTCGGTATGGATAGGGCGGATT
Source organism: Pseudomonadales bacterium (assembly GCA_013043915.1). Classification (GTDB taxonomy): domain Bacteria; phylum Pseudomonadota; class Gammaproteobacteria; order Pseudomonadales; family Moraxellaceae; genus JABEVH01. Next base: position 6,930 of record JABEVH010000209.1, on the reverse strand, counting down.
TCCATGTTTTCCTCCGTGGCCGGTCAGGCCATGTCAACGGTTTCTGCATCTACTGCGTCGTACTCCTTGTGAGTGCCAACGAACTTTACGTAGACGATCTGCAATTTGTACGCGATGGCTACGATCAGCCGATAGTCATTACCTTTGATGTTGAAGACCACACGACGGCTCTTCAGCACGCTGGCGCTGCGGTACTGCGCTTTGATGTCAGTAGGTTGGGTCCAGGTAGCACACGTGACTTCCTCGTACCAAGCCTTCAGAGGCTGCTCGGCGTCGGGATGGCGCTCCCAGAAGGCCCGAAGGGTCGATATGGCAATCACTCGCATGGGTTGAAGTATAGTCCCAAAACGGGACCTAAGCAAGTGGCATCCAGGACAGATTGGAGTGGGGGTACTGGAAGGGCGTTGTTGCACTGCTCCCTTAGAATGAATTGAGCCTCCGTGTGCTGATGTTGCCCAGACCCCCCGTCTTAGGCATGGAAACAGCGCAGGCCGACAGAGCCATCAAGGCCCATGTTATGTCTTGTGGCCACGTTTGGGAAACAACTTGCGCTTTTCATGGCTAACCGGAGCGTTAAGGCTTTCGCGCAGCTTCCTTGTTTCTTGCTCTGCTACGTTACACCGATTCTTCCAGTCCATGAGTTGTTCATCCATCCTATGAACTTCAATTTTGTGTTCTGCCGTCTTTCCTCTTAGTTTTTCTTCGAGGATTTCAATCTTAGCTCTGGCCTCTTGTCGTGCCGTTTCGATTTGCATCTGTGCATGGTTCTCTACATCTTCTAATCGCTGAATTGCTGCATCAACCTCTTTTCTTGATCGCTTAAGTTCTTCGAGTAACTCATCGCGCTGCCCCTGCAAATCTCTACGGCTGGCTTCAACCATTTGTATGGCTTGTTCTCGGCCTGCCCGCTCGGTCTCAACTTGACCTGTTAATGCTTTATTAGCTTCCAACAGGCCTGTACAACGTGCATCCAACTCCCTGTTCAGTTTTGATATGTCGTTGCGTTCAGCTTCAGCTTTAGCTTTAGCATTTTGCGATTCCATGGAGATGGATTGAAGTTCATAAACACTTTTCTGGTATTCACTATGCGCCAGTTCTTTCGCTGATACCCATAAAGCCAAGATATGGGGAGCCAGGTCATCAGGAACACCTTGGATATTTAGGGCGTGCATGCGTGCTTGATTTTTACGCTCTTCGCTGACGACATCATTCCTTGCGCGTTGAATATCTCTCGAACTTCCATGCCCAATGTAGTCACGAATAATCTGCCATTTGGGCAGAGCCTCGCCCTGGGCATGAGCCGATTCACAGAATAGTCGCGCACGCTGATATCCTGTTAATTCATCCCAGCCTGATGTTAATCTTAGGATGTCTATAATGTTGTTATAGATTGTCGTCATCATTGAATAGCGAAACACATGGTCTTGGTACCCCTATCACACCGCCTAATTTGATTTGAAAAGGCGTCATGTTGCCTCTGTCCGCCTTAGCATTTACAGCTACAAGCAACACAACATCTTCTTCGGTCAGGTTAAAGTGTTGACCCGCGCAACCCGTTCCAGGACGGCTCCAGCGCACCTTACACATGACTTGAACCGGTTTATTCGGCTCTGACCTCAGCAAGCAAGTCAGGGTGACGATCCAGAATCTTGAAAAGTTTAACCAAAGCCAGCGGCGGCTTGGTTCTGCCGTTCTCGTAGCGCGAAAACGCATTGACACCGCCGCCGAAAAGTTCGGCAGCCTGCCGCTGGTCAAGATCGAGCTTCCTACGCACCTTGGCAATGTAGTCGGGATCGACGTAGGCGGCATTCACCTGACGCTGAAATAGGCCGAGCATTTCACTGTAACGATCACCATGCTCACGGTTCAAGATGACTTCCCCGCATGCCGGACAAAAATCACCCGTCACTGCGGGGATCGTGGTGTTTTCGCCCTTGTAGGTGTAGGGCATGTCGCGCGTGTCATAGATCAGTTCCGCCGCACCGCAGCAGGGACATTTCATGGTTATAACTCCTTGAATGAAACAATCAACACGTCATCAATGACCGTCAGTTTCAGGTACACCTCACCACCGCTCACTGTCTGGGTACGGTAGACATCCTGCCAGGCACGATGATCGGCATGGGTCATCATGCTCTTATAGAAGTTGGCAGCCGTGAGCGACATGACAACTGTGCACATCCCCGCCAAGTCATGGATGCCAAGATCTCGCGCCCCATTGAAGGCACTAGCCGTGGCCCTGACCTGGCCGGCCTTTATCAAGGCTTTAACGGCGGGCAACGCGCAGTGGGGTGTGCCTTTTTCCATAACTCAATGAAACCTAATCGGTGAATTTGTCAAATAGGTTAATAGCGGATTTTTCTGGTTCAAGCTTATACCCCAAGCGGCATGAAGACTTCCTATCATGCTGGCCTCTCTGGTAGTGAGGCTTTGTAGGGGCTTGGCTGGAAAGCAGGCCATGTTTTGGCATTTTTTACGCTACCACCCTATTTCTCTCGGTGATCTTAGCATTATACCGTGGTACATGGTTAACATGTTAACCATATTTTGTATGTTTTTCCTATAACTTCAATTATAGGAAAAATATGGGTGCTTTAGGGTTGCATCCGATTGATGTTCCACGCATACGCCCCTACAAGCAGGCCAACATTATTGGAAACATGCGGGTTAGCGGGTAGATCTCAGACAAGGATGGGAAACCGTGGAACAACATAGTGGGCGTATTTCTATCGGTTCGACGTCCTTTCTCTCTTTGACCCTCGATTCCATTCGGAGTTGACCCAGGGTGCGATTGAGGCATGGCTACGGGGTACCATTAAATTATTTTTAACATTGTGTTTTATATTGCCTGTACGTTGGTACATCTCATACCCTCGCCGCGTTTATGGACATGGAGTGTTCGTCGTGCGCCTAGGGATGGTTTGTTTGACGTTGGTTATCTCTTGCGCCGGAGCTGCGACAGCCTGGGGCGATGACCCTTTTGGATGCAAGCATTCGCATTGCAATTTGCAAGGTGATGGCACCTATCCTAACGTCGTAGTGGGCATCATTCGCCGTATCGGTCACGATCAGGATAGCCAGCAAGTTTTTCGCTGGGCGCGCCACCAAGAGTGGTGGAAGCCCTTACCTGATGATGCTTCTGCTTTCGCTTCTCATGTGCGTCCCATTCTTCTGCAAACTCAAGGACCCCATGGCCATACCTCATTTACCGGCCTGATGGGTGAAGATGAATTCGATACCGCCCCCTTGAACGAGGGCGACCTGGTCCGTTACTCACCTCACGATGCTCAACATCCCTCGCCTGCAGAGAACACCCCTGCCGCCTGGGCTTACTGGCGGTTAGTCGGGTGCATCCAAGTATTGTGTCGTGCCGGGGACAAGGCCTGTATAAAACCCTACCGCCTGGGTTCTTATCAGCATGACACAGGAAAGGAAGTGAACTTGGCCACCGGCCATGTTCTAACTCACGGTGCTGTCATCAACCCGGTCAATTACCGAGTGTTGTCGAACAATACAAACTGATTCACTCGATTGAAACCTGATTTAGTTAATTTTTAATTTTTAATTTTTAATTTTTGCGACATAAGGGGAAGTTTGATGCACGGGCGTAAAGCTGCCATAGCTGCGGTAATCTTGGGATTGGGCGCCGGGATGGCCTACCAGGGTCATGTCGTTCGACCTATTCCTCAGGCCACCGACGCTCGCCTGGGCGTGTTCGTTGAGCCCTTGATCCCGTTTGGTGCCCCTTCCTCCCAAGAACACCACGACCTGATGCAGGCCGTATCTGCATACCGCGCAGGGCATCAATCTTTACACGTACAGCCGCTGACTACCTTTCTGGCTCAACATCCCCATAGCCCCTACAGGGTGGCGCTGTGGGCTAACATCGGTTTAGCCCAGGCGCAGGCACATGACATTGATGATGCCCTGACGGCCTGGCAACGAGCAGCTGATGCCGTTCCTTCGGAAACATTGACCTCAGATCAACATGCTCTGGCAGATCGGGTGACCGGGCGTCGTTTGCAAGTACTCTCTGAACTGGGACAGGTCCAGCCGCTACAGCAACTGCTGACCCAGGTAGGCAATCGGCCCTTGCGTGGTGATGCCGATGCCATGCGTACAGTGGCCCATGAAGCCCTGTGGCAAATTCAGCACGAACCCAGCACAGCGTTGCGCTGCGGATGGGTTGCCTTACGTGAAGTATTGGCACAGATGCAGGCTCCAGCCAACCTGTTGCATCATCTGGATCAACAGCCTGCCCACACCTACGGTACCTCCCTGGCTGATTTAGCTCAGCAAGCTAAGAAGGATGGTTATCCCATGGCCATGGTTTATCGCCAGCCGGGTCAACCCCTTCCTGCCCCCTCCGTTATGCACTTAAGCCTGGGGCATTTTGCCGCCGTCTTGGCCATACACGGCGATCAGGTGCTGGTCAGCGATGCCGTACTCGGACAGCAAAACTGGATACCCCTCTCCGTCGTCAACCGCGAATCCAGTGGATATTTTTTAACACCCGCTCAACATCGCCCGCTGGCCCTGGTTGAAGTCACCGCAGATCAAGCCCATACCGTCATCGGGGCAGGCAATACAACGCAGTCAATGCCTCCTACACCTCCAGCGCCCCCAAGCCAGTGTCCCAGTCAGAGTGGCATGCCGGTATGCTCCATCGTCAATGCCCAGACCGACTTAACCTTCCACGACATTCCTGTGTCTTTCAAGAATGCTGTGGGTGAGCCTTTGCTCTTTCAGCTGGGGTATGACCAGCGTAATACGGCGCAACCGGCGCTCATGACTTTTTCTAATGTGGGATCCATGTGGACCCATAATTGGTTAGCTTATATTCAGGACGACCCGAACAGCCTGGGTAACAACGTTTCTATTTATGCACGTAACGGTGGGTCTTTAGCGTACAGCGGTTATTCACCTGCAACCGGCGCCTTTACCAACGAGACCTACTCACAAGCGCAGCTGGTTGAAGTTTCCATTCAACCCGTCGTGTATGAGCGACGCTTAGTAGACGGTGGGAAGGAAGTTTATAGCCAAGCGGATGGTTCCACGATGTGGCCGCGCCGTATCTTTCTGACCCAGATCGTCGATCCCTCCGGCAATACGGCTACTTTGCACTATGACAGCCAAAACCGCTTGACAGATGTAACCGATGCCACCGGACAAGCCCTGAAGTTTGCTTACCAAAACAGCGCGCTTCCCTTGCTGATAACGCAAGTTACCTCACCGGATGGGCGCTCTGCCAAGATAGGCTACGATGCACAAGATCGCCTGCAGTCCATCACCGATGCCCTAGGCATGACCACGTCATTTGGCTATGACAGCGGTACGTTTATTCAGAGCATGACCACCCCATACGGGACCAGTCAGTTTGCTTATGGCGAAGGGCCCGGTATACGCCGCTGGCTAACGCAGACAGACCCCATGGGCTACACGGAGCATCAGGAGTTTCTACACGCAGCCCCGGGTATTCCTTTTAGTGAATCACAGGTGCCGGCAGGTCGCCCTACATTTAATGAGTTCATTAACTATCGCGATTCTTACCATTTTGACAAGACGGTTATGCGGTCCATGGGAAGTAACCTGGACTATACACAGGCCGATATTCAGCACTGGGAACATCAATACAACAACTACAGCTATTCAACGCCACAACCGGTACCTGAAAGCACAAAACGTCCCCTGGAAAGCCGCATTTGGTACTATTACGATGGCCAACCGATCAGTGCTATGGCAGGCCCTTCGGCGCAGCCTAACTACGTAGCCCGGGTTCTGGACGATGGGAGTACCCAGGCGACTTCTTATAATTACAACAGCGTAGGCAATAAAACCAGCGAGACCGATCCAGCTGGCCGTACAACGTATTACGACTATGCCCCTAATGGTATCGATGTTATCCGGGTACGTCATGTGGCAGGAGCCTTGCAAGAAACCACGGCGCAGTACACCTACAATGCACAGCATAAACCGCTGACCTACACCAATGCATCGGGCCAAACGTCTCAATATACCTACAATGCATCCGGCAAGATTACTTCGGTAACCAACCCCAAGGGTGAAACCACTCGCTACAGTTATGACAGCCAAGGCCTGCTCATTCAGATCACCAATGCCCAAGGCCATGTACAAGATAGCTACACCTACGATGCTGCAGGGCGCATGGTCACCCATACAGATTCAGAAGGGTACACGCTGACATACACCTACGATGCATTAAACCGTCTTTTGAGTACGGTATACCCGGATGGTACCCAATCTACGCAGGCTTGGGAAAAACTGGATGTGGTGAGTAAAACTGACCGTTTGGGGCATACGACACAGTTTGCTTATGATGCTGATCGCAACCTGATCCAAAAAACTGACGCTCTCGGCCAAGTCACCCGTTATGGCTATGACCCGGATGGACGCCTGATCAGCCTGACCGATCCTAACGGCCATACCACAAGTTGGACCCGTGATATCGAAGGAAGAGTGGTCAGCAAGACCTACCCCAACGGCGATACCCTGGCGTATGCTTATGACAGCGCAGGACGTATGGTTCGTAAAGCCGACGCCTTAGGCCAAATCAAACAGATTACCTACAGCGTCGATGACCTGCCTTTAACGTTCTCCTATCAAAATGCTGTTAATGCGACGCCTTCGGTGACCTACGGCTACGATGCTTTGTACCCACGCATGGTTAGCATGCAAGATGGCACGGGAATGACCTCCTTCCACTACGGGCCTGCAGGGGTTACAGGGGCCGAACAAGTCATTGAAGAAGACGCACCAGATACCGATAAGATCACCCAGGCCTACAACCCTCTGGGTCAGATGTTAACCCGAACCTTAGGCATCTCTCACCAATCCTGGGGTTATGACTCCCTGGATCGTGTGATCAGTGATCAGAGTGCGCTCGGCACCTTCCAGATGAGTTATTTAGGC
>JABEVH010000208.1 GCA_013043915.1 Pseudomonadales bacterium | reverse complement strand
TTCATGATCGCAGTGGCCAGGGCTACCACGTGCTTGCTGCCGCCATGGCTCGTTTAGATAACATCAATCCGCAGCTGGCTGCACGGTTAATGACCAGTTGGGATGGTGTGACATCCTGGCCTGCCGAGCTGAAAGATCGGGTACGTGAGGCGTTGGCTGCCTGGTTGAGTGGGGAGGTGTCCGGCGATGTGGAGGAAATGCGCCGCCACATCCTGGCCGCTATGAAATGAGGGCGCGTCAGACGACGATCAGGTGCCCAGTTCCATGATGTCTTCACGCAGGTTTTCGTAGCGGTCCTGGTGAATGCCCAGAATATCGAATACCACGGGATGGATACGGTTCCACTCATGGTCGGTTTTTTGTTGCCCCAGCTTGTTTGAGGTCTCACACATATGCTCGGCCATCTTCAAGATGGCCAGCAGACGCTTAGCATCTGGGGAGGCAGGATCATCCATGGCCAGAAAGTCGTCAGCATGGTGGTGGCGATTGATGATGTCGCAAAGATGTGGAGGCAAATGCCAGGAACGGGCGACGTAATAGCCGATGACTGCATGATGGGTTTTTATCAGTGAAAATTCAGTGTCGACGATTGCGTTGTCAGGGTTTTGGTAGCTCTTTTGCAATACCTGAAGATAGTCTGGGTATTTTTGCAATAAGAGGGGGATGCCGCAGTTATGAAACAAGCCCAGAACATAGGCTTCATCAGTCTGGCGCAGGCGCAGTTTTTTTGCCAGAGCTGACATGGTTTGTGCGATATCGATGGCTGAATCCCAGAAGTTTCCAAGGGCGACAATGTCTCCGTCACTCATGGAGCCCTTGATACTGATGCCTGTGAGGATGTTGACCAGCATGGTCATGCCTAACATCTCGGCGGCATGGTTAATATCAGTAATGGTTTTGCTCATGCCAAAAAATGGAGAATTCACCACCTTAAGGATGCTGCCAGCTAGCCCGGGGTCGCGGCTGATGAGGTTGGCAATATAGCGCAGGTCAGGCTGGGGGTTGGCCTGTTCAATCTGTATATCTACCAAAATTTGCGGCTGGGCGGGTATGGTGATGCCACGCAAGGCATCATGAATGTCTTCTTTGCTGGGAGTATGAGTCATGAAGGTTGTTGCCTATGCGAAGAGCCAGTCTGAGTTAATGAAGATGATAGTACAACGGTAAGAAGGTATAGGGTCTTAAGCGGAAAGTTTATGTATTTTCTGCCGCTACAGAGGGGCTTGCCTGCTGATTATGAGCGCCAAACGCTGTGTCATGAGACATGACTGCTGTAAAAATGCTCAGTCAACTTGCAAAATGCCAGGTTCAAGCTTTAATTACTGGGGAGATTATGTATAAATGGCGGCAGTCACCGTTCTGTCATGGGAGTGGCAACGGAAAGGCACGGGATTGTCGGGTAAAATAATAAGCTACTGGGAGCGTTTGGTATGAGTTCACCTTTTTTCATGCGCGGCAAGCAAAGGATTCGCAGGAATCGCTGGCTGCTGACCTTGGTATTGCCAGGGCTAAGTGTGCCGGTCTGGGCGGTGAACTTCAATCTTGGACCTGATCTGCAAGTGCAGGCAGATACCACGTTATCTTACGGGACAGGGTGGTTGACACGTACGCCTCCTGATTTGTTGACTGCAATGCCCATCACCGGACTCAACAAGGTCGATGGACATGCCAATTTCGATCCCGGTGTACCCTTTACGCAAGCGTATATGGTTCAGGAAAATCTGTCCTTTAATTATCATGACAAATACGGCGCCCAGTTCAGCGGGCTTGCTTTTTATGATCCCACCCTGATGGGGGGGAAGCCGGTAGGTAATGATCCTTATCCGGCGGCAGCGGGATGTAACCCACAGGTCACCCCTGCAGCGCAATTACAAGCGTGCGGATTCGCGCAGGCAACGCGTGAATTTGATGGTCGCCGTATTCGTGGTTACGATGCTTATGTCTGGGGTAACTTTACGCCGGATGATAAGCCCTTGAACGTTCGTCTGGGTTATCAGGTGGTTAACTGGGGTGAAGCGCTTTATATCCAGGGGGGGCTGAATGCAGCCAATCCGGTCTCGCTGGCCCAGCTCGATGTTCCTGGTTCTGAGATCAAGGATGCCCTGCTGCCTTTGCCCATGGCCTATTTCAACTTAGGCTTAAGTGATGCCGTGTCCATGGAAGGCTTTGCTGAGTTTGGCTGGCACTTCTCCGAAGCGCCTGGTATGGGTACGTTCTACTCCACCAATAACTCTTTTGGTGGCTATGGTGCTGAACGTATTTTGGTTGATATGTCCACGGCTTCATCCTTGGTGCCCGGGCAGGTACAACAGCCAGGAAAAAATGTTCCGGGTACTCTGTTGAATCAATCACAGATGAATCAGTTGGTGCAGGCCTATAACAGCCAGCTTTATGGCAACGGTTCAACCATGTTGACCAACTCATGGAACGGTGATGTGCCGTCATCCAACCATGGCCAGTTTGGTATGGCCCTGCGCTTTCAACCCGGTGATAGCGGTAGTGAGTACGCCTTGTATGCTATGAACTACACCGACCATCTGCCGGTGGCCCAGTTCACGGTGGGTCAGGCCTACGGTGCCAGCCTGAATCCCAATGTGTCGCAGGTGGCGACCAATATGCTGGCGGCCAGCACGGGATCTTTGGGCCTGGCCAGTGCTATAACAGGAGCTATTTCCAAGTCGGCGGTTACGGGTCTGAATGGTATAGCCAGCACAGCATCGGCCGTGGCGGGTGGGGCAGGTCTAGGTCTGAGTTCTGCGCAGATTGCTACGATTGGGCAGCAGACCTCCGAATTGTATAACGGTCTGAATACGATCAGTGCGATCAATAGCACCACCTATAATCTGGTTTATCCTGCCAATCGGCATTTGTTTGGTGCCAGCTTTTCTACGACGGTCAGTGATTTCTCGCTGGCAGGTGAAATGTCCTATCGCCCCAACAAGATCGTGCTGCGTGAGTTAGGTGATAATCTGGTGGCTGAGAACTCAGCATGGGCTCCGGTCATCGGTAACGGAGGACCTGCTTCGCTGGCGGGATCCATGTCAGGTCAGCCTCCCATCTATGCGGGTCAAACGATTCAGGACTGGGCACAAGTTGAAGAATATACGGCGGATATGTCTGCTGTGCTGAATTTGAACAATGCCCTGCATTCTGACGGCATGACCGCTATCGTGGAAGTCGGTGCGGTGCATTATGCCAACTATAACCGCAACCAGCTCTATGCTTCGACCAAGTCCTTGCTCAATACGTCACTACCTAATTCCATTATTTTCAATAATGGTCAGCCCAATGCTGCCGCGTGTTCGCCCGGCAATGCAAGTTGTATAGCCGCTGTAGAAGGGCCGCAAGGCGATTATATGACCCCTACCTCCTGGGGTTATCGCCTGGCTCTGAAGGCAACTTATGATGAAGTGTTTAGTAATGTGAATATGGTGCCGCAGCTACTATTTGGTCAGGATGTGCAGGGTAACTCGGACTATACCGGGGCCTTCATGCAGGGACGTCGTACCGCGATGTTGGGCCTAAATACGATTTATGATCAGTCGGTTGAGCTTGATCTGGCCTATAACATCTACTGGGGGGGCGGTCCAGCCAATTTGATGGCGGACATGGATAATCTGACCCTGGCTTTGAAATATACCTTCTGATCTTCATGAAATGTGGTGTAGATGCAGGCAAAATTTTTGACGGCATCTACACTTCTTGCTGACTGTCCGTTCGAGGAAGATAACTATGCTTAAACGACTTACGTCATGGGGTGCGATTTTTTCGCTAACCCTAAGCCTGTCGGCAGTTGCTGGGGTGTCCCCTGGTGATGCTGCCAAACTGGGAGTGTCATTGACACCCTTGGGGGGGGATATCGCAGGTAACGGGAAGAGCGGATGGGATGGCATTCCCGCCTGGACGGGAGGGTTGACCGATGCGCAAGCTCCTAAAAATTACCGCCCGCCTGAGCATCATCCTGATCCGTTTGCCAGCGAAAGGCCTTTGCTGATCATCAATGCGGCCAATATGGCCAAGTATGCCCAATATTTAGGTGGGGGTGTGCAGGCGATGCTGAAGGAGTATCCGCAGAATTTTTACCTGCAGATCTATCCTTCCCATCGAACCCTGGCCGTTCCTCAGCGCGTAGCTGACAACACCAAACGTTGTGCAGTCACCGCACAATTGCGTGGCTGGGCCATGGATAACTGCGTGGGAGGCACGCCTTTCCCCATACTATCCGGCAGCAACTCAGATCAAGCACTGGAGGCGGTATGGAATCATATCACCCGTTTCCGTGGCGTTTATGTGATACGCCGTGCTTCTGAAGTGGCAGTGCAGCAAAATGGATCTTATGCGCTGACCAGTAATGATCAGGAAATCTACTTCAAGTACTACGATCCCAAGATCAAGTCCTTGGCAGAACTGCATAATATCTTGTTCTATTACCTCTCGGTGCAGCTGGCACCGGCACGTTTGGCCGGTGGAGCTGTGCTGGTATGGGAAACTTTGGATCAGCGCAAGGATGAGCGTAAAGCCTGGGGCTATAACGCCGGTCAACGCCGTGTTCGCCAGGCTCCTAACCTTTCTTACGATACGCCGATCGCTGATGCCGATGGCTTGCGTACCGCCGATGATACGGATATGTACAACGGTGCCCCGGATCGCTATCAGTGGAAACTCTTGGGCAAAAAGGAAATGCTGATTCCTTATAACGATTACGCCTTGAGTAGCCCCAAGGTTAAGTACCGTGAACTCTTGACTCCCGATGTCATGAATCCGCGCTATGAACGTTGGGAAATGCACCGTGTCCTGATTGTTGAAGGTACCTTGCGCTCGGGTAAGCGCCACATTTACTCCAAACGTCGCTTCTATATCGACGAAGACAGCTGGCAGATTGTTGAAGCTGATCAGTATGACAACCGTGGTGAGCTCTGGCGCGTAAGTTTGGCTTTCCCGAAAGAGTACTGGGAAGTTCCGATGATGTGGTCTACGTCGGATGCTTTCTTTGATTTGCAGGCGCATCGTTATCATGTCATGGGCATGACCAATGAAGAGTCGATAGAGTTTGATGCTACCAAGCCTACACCTGGCGATGAGTATTTCACTCCGGCTGCCTTGCGTCGCCGCGGTACGCGCTGAAAGTCTGGCTGCCTTCCTGAGGGAGGGAGGCAGTCGCAGTATTCTCAAGCTCCAGCTTTGACTGGAGTGCACAGCATAAGGCGGTTTTATCATGCTGAAACATCTTGTTATGGGATTATGGATGGGTTCTACCTCGGTGGTGGCCTTGGCGGATGCTGATCTTTCCCCAGCGCATTTGCCTGCCATCATGACGACACGAGCCCATCAGGCCTTGTTGTTGTCGGTGGCCAAAGCGGGGCAGCGGTTAGTTGCTGCAGGAGAACATGGTGTCATTTTATTGTCAGATGATCAGGGGCAGCATTGGCAACAAGTGCATACACCGACCTCAGTTATGTTGACCAGCGTGGCTTTCGCGGATGAACAACATGGTTGGGCAGTAGGGCATGAGGGGGTTGTCGTAGCGACTACCGACGGTGGTCATACCTGGACGCTACAACATGTGGCCGAAGGCTCCGATGCTCATAAAGGGACACCGTTGTTGTCCGTGGTGGCGGTCAATGCACAGACGGTCGTGGCGGTAGGTGCGTATGGCTTTGTTTTGCGCACGGAGGATGGAGGTAAAACCTGGGTCAATATGGACAGCTCCCTGCCTAATCCCGATGGTTTACACCTTAATGCCATCACGGCATCAGTGGTAAATCCCCAATCCTTGTTTGTGGCGGGGGAAAAGGGTCTAATATTTCATTCTACGGACGCTGGAAAGACCTGGGTGAAATTGAATTCTCCTACGGATGCTTCCCTGTTTGGAGTGTGCGATTTAGCCAATGGGCAGTTGTATGTCTATGGGCTAGGTGGCGGTCTATTCCGTTCTACGGATGAGGGTACAAGCTGGCTCAGTATCAACAGCGGTCTGACATCAGGCATTAATGCCCTGGTGGGAGGCAACAACCATGAAATTGTAGCTGTGGGTAATGCGGGCCAAGTATTGATCAGCCATGATGAGGGTATGCATTTTGAGGTCCATCCTCAGGCAGACCGGCTCAAGCTGGTTGATGTGCTGGCTATGCATCAGGGGCAATTCCTCGCGGTAGGCGAGGGCGGTGCTCACCTTTTAAATCTGGGTCATTGATCGCGAGGGTCCGACATGAATAAACCGTCCATTCTGGAACGTTGGGTCTTTGCTTCACGCGGTTTGGTGATCACCGTGTTTGCGTTATTGACCTTGGGCATGATTTTTGGGGTATCGCAGCTTAAGCTGGATACCGGTTTGTCTCGCATGGTGCCGCAGGGTCATGAGTACATCAAGAACTTGCTGGCGTACCAGGATGAGTTGGGCTTGGGTAACGATGTTCATATCGTGCTGGCCTTGAAAAAGGGACAGTCTCAGGACATCTTTAATGCTGATTACATGCAGAATCTTAAGCGCCTGAATGATCAGGTGGCTGAATTGCCTGGCGTGGATAAGTCTAAGCTCAAGTCGCTATGGACCCCCAATGTGCGCTGGCTGGATGTGACTAAAGATGGCTTTGTGGGTGGTGAAGTTATTCCTGAAACCTACAATGGTGATGCCAACAGTCTTAGCCAGTTAAGGACCAATGTCCTGCGCTCAGGGCAAGTAGGTACTTTGGTGGCTGATGATTTTCATTCCAGCATGATTGATGCTCCCTTGATTGAAGGGCAGTTCAACTACCAGGATTTATCCGCCCAACTCAATGCGCTGAGCCGGCAGTACGGTCAGGGGGCTTATGAAGTTCACATCAATGGGTTTGCAAAAAAAGTCGGTGATCTGATCGCGGGCGGCAGCAAGATTGTTATCTTCTTCCTGGCGGCCATGTTACTGACATTTTTGCTGCTGTTATGGGATTTTGGTGACCTGATCAGTGCTCTGACCGTGGTGTTCTGTTCGCTGATTGCCGTGATCTGGCAGCAAGGTATCATGGGGTTGCTGGGCGTGGTCGGTATTCATGGTTTTGGCATGGACCCCTATTCCATGCTGGTACCCTTTCTGGTTTTTGCCATCGCGGTCAGCCACAGTGTGCAGGTGGTCAACATGGTGGCGGTGCAGTATCAGGAAGGGGATACCCAGCCTGAGGTCGCCGCCCGTCATGCCTTCTCTTCACTGATCAAGGCAGGTTTTATCGGTCTGGCTATGGAAGCCCTGGGTTTTCTGACCCTGCTGATGATACATATCCAGGTCATACAGAGCATGGCTATCAGTGCCAGTATCGGTGTCGCCTTGATTTTGCTCACCAACTTCATCCTGTTGCCGGTGCTGATGTCCTATTTCCGCATTAGCCAACGCGCCATAGCCCGTGCACATCATAAAGCGACTACGCGGGGAATTTGGGCGTTGATGGTGCATATGACCCGTCGCCCTCAGGCTACGGTGGCTATTATTTTAGCCATGTTAATGCTAGGGGGGTCAATCTGGGTGGCTCAGGGTCTTAAGATCGGCGACTTAGATCGTGGTGCTCCTGAATTGAAAGCGGACTCACGCTACAACCGCGATGATCGCTATATCACTGATCATTACTCGATTTCTGCTGATGTGTTGGTGGTGTTGGTGAAAACCCCCCCGCAGATGTGTGGTAGTTTTGCCACCCTAGAGACGATTGATCAGCTGCAATGGTATCTGGATAATGTGCCTGGTGTGCAGTCCGCCAAGTCGCTGGTGACGGGTACCAAGCGTGTGCTGGTGGGCTATAATGAAAGTAGTCCCAAGTGGTCCACCATCGTTAATGATGATCGTGTGCTGAACGATGCGACCAGCCGCCTGACGGATCTGTATTCAGATAATTGTGATCTGGTGCCGGTATTTGTATTCCTGAATGACCATAAAGCCGAGACCTTGACCCGTGTCACGGATGCCGTTAAGTCGTTCCGTCGTGCCCACCCCAATCCCCATGTGCAATTGCTATTGGCTTCGGGTAATGCCGGTATAGAAGCCGCCACTAACGATGTCATTTCAGCTTCCAAAGACCCCATGCTGATGCTGGTATATACTGTGGTCATCGTGATCAGCCTGCTGGCATTTAGAAGTTGGCGGCCGGTGGTCTGCATCGTGGCTCCGTTGGTCGTGACCTCCTTCCTCTGTGAAGCCTTGATGACTGAATTGGGTATCGGGGTTAAGGTGGCAACTTTGCCGGTGATTGCGCTGGGTGTCGGCATCGGTGTGGATTACGGCATCTATATCTACGCCCGCCTGGAAAGTTATTTGAAACAGGGATTGAGTCTGGAAAAGGCCTATGAACAGACCTTGGCCAGTACCGGCAGAGCCGTTAGTTTTACCGGTCTGACACTGGCCATCGGTGTATGCACCTGGGTGCTATCACCGATCAAGTTCCAGGCAGATATGGGGTTGCTGTTGACCTTCATGTTTCTCTGGAACATGTTGGGCGCATTGATCTTGCTCCCGGCTTTTGCGCACTTTTTGGTTAAAGTTAAAAAGGTGTCTTGAATATGCCAGGAGACTGGTCGGAATATGAGACCACCTTGAGGTCAGCCTGTCGCCATATTTATGGCGAACAGGCTGATGTCAATCGCTTCGATCTGTTTGTAAGCCAGGTATTTCATGGACTGCTTGATCAGGAATTGCAACGTTTTAATGCAGAGAGCCTAGCACCTGAGTTGGTGACCCTCTGGCATTTTGTGCAGACATCCGGTCGGCACTCTCTGGAGCTTCAGGTACGCCCTGCCTTGCAGGCTTATGCTACCCCCACGACCTGTATTGATATGTTGGGAGAAGAAACTCCCTTCTTGCTCAACACGTTGCGCATGCATCTGAACCGTTGTGGACATAAACCGTTGCTGGTCATCGATCAATCGCTGGCGCATGCCGGCAGTTCTCGTTACCGGGTCGCCCTGCAGATTCATGTGCCGGAATTATCAGCGCATGGGCGCGAACAGTTACAGCGACAACTCGAGCAGGTCATGCGAGTTCTCGGTAAGGTGGTACAGGATTTTGGTTTGATGCGCGAGTCCCTAGCGCGGGAGTCCATGCAGGCTTTGCGCTTTGTAGAGCGGGATCAGGGCAAGGAGGAGAATCTCGAGTTTTATGCATTTATCAGCTGGATCTTGCAGGAGAATATGCTGCTGCTTGGCATGAAATCCTGGGATATCAACCATGGTGAGCGGGTGTTGCGGTCAGGTTCTGAACTTGGTTGGCTGGCGATAGAGCCAGGTATTGACTGTTTGCAGGAACATGATCTTTTTGCCCGTCCTGGTTATGGTCGTGTGGCTTTTGCCCAGATACCAAATCGTTCTCCGGTCAATCATGATGAATTCTGTGACTTGGTTGCCTTGCGTCGCTGGGATGAACAGGGGCAGGTGGTTGCTGAACTTAGGGTTGTGGGTCTTTATACCTCACGCATGAATCAGTCGGATCCTGTCAATATCCCGGTGATGCGCGAGAAGCTCGCTACGCTGCGCAATCTTTGCGGATTTCACCCCTTAAGTGCCGATGCGCGCAACCTGGAACGGCTATTGCGCTTTTTGCCGCGTAATCGTTTGCTGATGGCATCTGCATCTGATTTAGCCCCTTCGCTGATGAGCATGGTGGCACAGCGGCAGCCGCGTCGTTGCAAGTTTATCTGGTGGTCAGATCGTTATGACCGATTTGTTTACCTGACCCTCTTTATTCCCAAAACATGGTACCGTGATGAACTTCCTCAGCAGTTTCTTACCTGCCTGAAAGAGGCTCTGGTTTGTCGTGATACGCGTCATGACATCATGGTGTCGGCTTATTTGTGGGTGCGTGTTGATTACCGACTGGTGATTGCCTCAGCTCCTGATGATGCGCAGCGGCTGGCTT